>CAUEBO010000001.1 GCA_958454405.1 uncultured Eggerthellaceae bacterium
GGCCTTGTACAGGTCGGCGAAGCCCTTGTAGCGCGTCGAAACATCGTCGTCGTACAGCCAGCGGTAGGCCACGTAGCCGTCCACGATGGCGGGCGACGCCTTCGGCTCGGGGATGTTCTCGATGATGAGCTTCGAAGTCTCGCCGGTGCGCTCCAGCACGTTCTTCACCAGCTTGAGATTCGCCTTGCCGTTCGCCAGATCGGCAAACGACTGCATCGTCTTGGGGATGTCCCACTCGACGCCCTGCTCGGTGCCCCATTCGTTGTTCCACGTGCCGAAGCCCTGGCCGTTCGTCTGCACCGTGGCTTCCTTCTGCATGACCACGGTGTCGATGCCCTGCAGGCCCGCGTACAGCGCGGCCGGAACGCCGGCGGCTCCGGCTCCGATGATGAGGACGTCGCAATCGATGGTTTCCTCCACGGCGGAGTCGGGGATGGGATCCGGTTTCGCCGACCAGCTCCACCGCCCCTCCTGCTTCGCCGTCGCGCCTTCGCCGTCCGCAGCGGTCGCTGCGGGCGCGCACCCCACGAGGCCCGCCCCAACCGCCACGGTCCCCGTGGCAAGAGCGCCCTTGAGAAAGCTGCGCCGCGATAGTCCGTTGCCCATGATTCCCTCCTTGCATCCGATGACCCGGCTCCCCGCCGGCGTCTTCATGGTAGACGCGCTCCAACGCCGGTTCATCGCCCTCCGTGCAGGGAGGAGGGGGGATTTTCGAAGGCGGCCCTCCCCCCTCCTTGCAAAAACGGGGGGATTTCATCCGATCGCGCGAAAGCGGCGCGCCGAGGTTTCGTATAATCGCGGGATGGGGATCTGCGATTCGAAGGTGAACGCATGAGGGGACTGCTCGACAGGATATGGGAGAAGATTCCTCCCACGCCGTTCTGCTTCCTGGGGATGGGCATCTTCCGCGTGTGGACGGGCATCGTCAACGACGGCCTGGTGCTTCCCGCCCCAGCCGGCTCCACCTACAGCTTTTTCGACCTCGCCACCGCTGCCGTGCTGCTCCTGCTCGTTGCGCTCTCGCGCTGGATCGTGCCGCTCAGGCAACGCGCAGGCGTGTTCGTCTTCACCGGCTTTTGCATGATAGCCTGCGCCTGCATGCGGTTCTACACGGTGATCCATCCCGACTTGGCCGCCACCCTCACCTGGCCGGCGCTTCTGCTGGGCGCAGTCGGGATCGCCTTCATACTCATGCTCTGGTCGGAGTTCTTCGGCTGCATCAACCCGTTGCGCGTGGCGCTGTACTACTCGACGGGCATCATCGTGAGCGTCTTCATCCTGTGGGTGTTCAAGGGCCTGGCGCTTCCTTGGCTGTGGGCGGGCACGTGCGCCGTGCCCATCGTGTCGCTCGGATGCCTGTGGCGCGCCTACAAGACGCTGCCGGCCAGCGAGTGGCCGCATGCGAACTGGGGGAAGTTCTCGTTTCCCTGGAAGCCCATTCTGGTAGTGAGCCTCTACTCGTTCGCGTTCGGCCTGCACGAAAGCGTGTTCAGCGGATATTTGAACACGAGCTCCGGCGAAGGCGATCTGTTCGCCGCGCTGTTCGTGTACCTGGGCATCATGTTCCGGCGCGAAACGTTCAAGTTCTCGTCCATCTGGAAGCTCGCGATGCCGCTCATGCTGGTTTCGCTCGTCCCGTTCGGTCTGTTCGTTCCACAGGGCAGCTGGATCTCGGACTTCTGCGCGGTGTCCAGCTACATGCTGTACACCATCCTCATCGTGGTCATCCTGAGCAATCTTTCGTACCGCTACGGCGTATGCGCTTTGTGGCTCTTCGGCATCGAGCGCGCTGTGCGGCTGGTTTCCGTGCAGGCGGGCCTGGGGGCGAGCGCGTTCATGCCCGCCGCCGATCCGCAGCATCTGGGAGCCCTCGTTCCCGTGACCGCGCTCATCGCCATCATCATCATCGTGGTCACCACGTTCTTCTTCTCGGAACGGCAGCTTTCCTCTCCCTGGGGCGTGCTTCTGAAAGGAGCCGCCGGACAGGATCCCGAGGCGTATCTGGAAAAGAACCGCATCGGCATGAAATGCCGCGAGCTGGCAAAACAGTACGAGCTGACCACGCGCGAAGAGGAAATCCTGTTGCTGCTCGCGCTGAAGAAGAAGCCCGCCGCCATCGAAGCGGAGCTGTACGTTGCAAAAAGCACCGTGAAGACCCACATCAAGCACATCTACCAGAAACTGAACGTCCATTCGCGCCAAGAGCTGTTCGACCTTGTCGGCATCCAAACGAAGTGATTGCGAAGGCGATGTGCGAGGCGCGCGGATGAAAAGCGGACAGGCCGCGGGGGAGGCGGCCTGTCCTTGGACGAGTGAAACGAGGAGAACCGCGGAGGCGGTCTGTCCACGGCTCCTACGATACCTTGTTAATTATCCTTTGTCAAGGATAATATTGTCGAGCACCTTGTTGCTGGGCGGTTTTGCGGCACGGTGCGAGCGCGGCGGCAGAAGCAGCGGGCAGGGCCTGCGGCGGACCGGCTGCGACCGGCAAAGGGCCGCCCTCCGCCGTCGCTGACCACTCCCGATGTTTCACGTGAAACATCGGGAGACCGACGGCGCGCCGACATGCTATGCTGATGCGCGCTGCAGATGCTCGCGGCGGCATGGCCGCCGCCCTCGGAGCGGCGCGCACAGGAAAAAGGGAGAGGGAAACCGTGGTAAACGCCTTCAATCGCCTTGATGAGCAACGTCGAAACCTTCGCCAGTTCAAAAACAGCATAGCCGCCCATCCCTTCCTTTCCATCGGCTTCGGCTGCTACTGGATGCAGACGGTGCTGCTGTTCCAAAGCCCGTACCTGTTCCTGGACCCTTCCCCGCTCGCAGGGATATCAGCGCTGCCGAAGGGCACGGTGGTGCTCGTGGCCAGCGTGATAACGTACGTCGTATGGAGCTCGCAGTACCGCCGCGTAAACCGCATTAGCGAGGCGAGCTGGTTCCCCTTCGTGCTTTGCAGCGCCCTCGTGCTGGGCGCGATGCTCTACTGCCTGTATCCGTCGCTTCTGAGCGACCATGACGATCTTGCCGTGGCGGCGTACCTGGCCGGCTCGATCCTCATCGGCTGCGGCACCGCGAACGTCTGCCTGGAAACGGGCCGCGTGTTCGGCTTCCTGGGCCCTCTCCAGGTGCTCTTCCACGGCAGCGCGGCGCTGCTCATCGGCACGTTCGGCGCGCTCGCCCTGTCGTTTTTCCCGGGGGAGGTGGGGCGCGTCGCGCTCGTGCTCATGCCCGTTCCCATGGTGGCGTGCCTCTGGAAGAGCATTCGGTCGCTGCCCGCCCGCGAGCTGTACGGCCAGGGCATGCACATCGAGGTTCGCATTCCCACGAAGTTCCTCGTCACCTCGTTTTTCCAGGGACTGGGGCTGGGCGTCATGCACAGTTTCCTGATCAGCAACTTCGGCAGCTCGGCCGTGGTGGTGAGCATGGGCTACCTCGTGGCCGTCGTGCTGCTGTTCTTCTGCGCCGTGGCCGTGAAGAACAATTTCGACGCGCTCATCTACCGCATCGGATTCCCCCTCATGGCCAGCGGGTTCTTCGTCGTCGGCATGCTGGACCCCGCGCTGTTCGTGGGAGCGCTCGGCCTTGATGCGGGATACTGCTTCCTGTACCTTATGCAATGCTCGCTGTGCGCCTACCTTGCGAAGGGGCTGGGGCAGCCGCCCATATGGATCATCGGCACGGGAACCGCCTGCCTGCTGGCCGGCCAGTTCGTGGGCAGCGTGCTGGACGTGTTCGTGGCCGACTGGCACGCGCTGGTCATACTGACCGCCTTCGTATTGCTGCTCGCAGCGCTGTTCATGACCAGCAGCCGCAACATCAGGCTGGGGTGGGGCGCGGTCAGCCCCGGCGCGACGGCGGCGGGAGCGGGCCCGGAGAACGGCATGGCCATGGCCTGCCAGCTGCTGGCCACCGAGCACAGCCTGTCGAAGCGGGAGACGGAGGTGTTCGACCTCATCGTGAAGGGCTACAGCCGAAAAGCCATCGCGAACGAGCTCCACATCGCCGAGGAAACGGTGAAGACGCACTCGGGGCGCATCTACCAGAAGTTCCTCGTGCACTCGAAGCAGGAGCTGATCGATCTGGTGGCGCAGCGCACCACGGCCGTCGACCAGTAGGGACCAAAGCTCGCCGCCACACGCCGTGCTGCGCCGCCAGGCGTCGAACGTCCCCGCGAGCATTCCCCGCCCCGCGCAGCATCCGCTCGCGAGCAGTCCCCCATGAATCGGACCGGGCCCCGATGTTCGGGGCCCGGTCCTGGGAGGGATGGCCAATGCGGCCGGATCGTCGTCGCGCTGCGGCGCCCGCCCGAAGGCGGGCGCGCCGTCAGGCTTACTCGTTCTCCGCGATGTACCTGCCGGTGAGGTAGCCGGCCGTCACGCAGTTCATGCCGTAGTTCGCGCCCTCGATCATGAACGTGTAGGTGCCGGCGAACATGTCGCCCACCATGGTGCCCACGTTGTACAGGCCGGGGATGGCGTTGTCTTCGGCATCGCACACCTGCATGTGCACGTTGGTGTTGAGGCCGCCCATGACGGTGAGGAAGCCGAAGGTGTCGGTCCACTCGCCGTAGAAGGGGCCCTCCTCGATGGGATGCAGGTGCTTCGCGTCCTTGTGGAAGTCGTCGTCAGAGCCCTTCTTGGCAAGCTCGTTGTAGCGGTTCACCGTGTCGATGGTCTCCTTGGGCAATCCCAGCTTCTCGATGACCTCCTCGACGGTGGCACCGGTGACGTAGTTCGGGTTCTTGCCGGACGACGCCTCGTCCCACGACGCCACCACGGCGGCCACGGCCTCGTCGCCGGTCATCATGGAGTCGTTCGTCCAGTCGCCGGACACGGCTTCGTGCTTCGCGTAACCGGCATCCCAGATGGCGAACGCCTTCTTCTCGGGAAGCATCATGATGTTCTGGCTGGCCAGCGGGCCGATGCAGTTCTCGTTCATGAAGCGCTGACCGTCGCGGTCCACCAAAAGGCCCAGGTGGTTCGTGTACAGGTTGCGCGGGCCGGGGCCCCAGTACGCGCCCATCGTGCAGTTCGGGAAGCTCTTCTGCCACGCGGCGCCAACCCACAGGCCCATCTTCTGGCCTTGGCCCTTGTAGATGCCGCCGTAGCGGAATCCCTGGTCGTAGTCGGGCTTGCCGTCGTACACGTCGTCGGTGACGTAGTCGGCGGTCTCAGGGCAGAAGCGGTGCATCATGTCGCGGTCGCCGGAGAAGTCGCCCGTGGCCAGCACGACGGCCTTCTTGCCCACGTACTTGGCGTACGTGTCGTCGTCGCGCTTGCAGATGACGGCGGTCACGCGGCCGGTGTTGTCGTCTTCACGGACGAGCTGCTCCGCCACGTTCTTGTAATAGATGGCGCCGCCCAGATCCTCGGTCAGATGGCGGGCGAGCTCGTACACCAGAAGCGGCTGCATCTTGCCGGTGACGATTTCCAGGCCCTCCTCGGGCGGCTCCTGGCCGTTGAGGTTCCAACCCACGGCGGCGGTGCGCTGCAGGTACAGGCTGTTCTCGTCATCGGGCGTGCCGATTTCGATGTCGATGCTGTAGCCCGCCTTTTCCATGAGGTCGCACGTCCAGTTCATGGCCTCTTCGGAATGGTTGTAGTGCTGGTACCACTTGCGCTGGTCCACTTTGTGCGTCTGGCAGAAGATCTCCTTCTCGTACTGCTCGATGGGCACGCGCGGATAGCCCTGCGCCTCGAACGCCTTGCAGTACACGGCGTTGTTCGAGCCGCCGCGCGACACGGGCTTGGTGGACGCGGACGCGATGACGACGTCCAGGCCGGATTCGGCGGCGCTGTTCGCCGTCATGAGGCCGGACGTGCCGCAACCCACGACCACGACGTCCGCCTCGATGGTCTCGGCGATGTCCGAATCGGCGATGGGCTCGGGCGGGATCTCGAACGACCACTTGCGCTGCATCGTCTCGGCGGTGTTGTACGCTTCGCCGTCGGCGCCCTGGGCTGCAGAGCCCTGCTCCGATGCGTTCGTCGGCGCGCAGCCGGCAAGCGCCGTGGCGCCCACAGCGCCCACGGCCGTGATGGCGGCGCCCTTGAGGAAGTTCCTGCGATCAAGTTCCATAGTGCATCTCTCCCTTTCCATGCGGAGATCGCGCCTCCCTCCGGCGCTCCCCTCTCCGCTTCGGTTCACAACCTACGTGGCTCCGATCCGGTTCGCATCCCCCGCTCTGGGGGCACCTGGGAAAACGAAGGATTGGCCCGTTTCGGGGGACAGGGGGGATGCTGCGCGCTCCCTCGACCGGGCCGTGCGCTCAGCCTGCGCCCGAAACGGGGCGTTCGCACCCCGCCTCAGCGTTCCGCATCGTGGAACATCCCGCATGTGACTTTGGAGGGTTTGCTGATCAAGAGACGTTCTGCCTGCTACTATGATCGGGCAACGGCGCGGATGCCGCGCACGGTAGGGAAACGGATGCGGCGCATCCGCATGAGAGGAGAGCATCCATGGCGAACAAGAGCCTTGCCAAGAACCACGCCGACACGTGCGTGCTCGTGACGGGCGGCGCCGGGTTCATCGGCAGCCATACCTGCGTCGAGCTTTTGAACGAAGGGTACCGCGTCGTCGTGGTGGACGACTTGAGCAACTCGAGCGAGGTTGCGCTCGACCGCGTGCGGCAGATCACCGGCCTCGCTCCCGAAGACGATCGGCTTGCATTCTACGAGGCGAGCATCCTCGACCGCGACGCGCTCGCGCGCATCTTCCAGGAAAACGACGTGGACGCCATCATCCACTTCGCCGGGTTCAAGGCCGTGGGCGAGAGCGTGCAGAAGCCGCTTGAGTACTACTGGAACAACGTGGCCGGCACGCTCGTGCTGTGCGACGCAGCGCGCGAGCACGGCGTGAAGAACCTCGTGTTCTCCTCGAGCGCCACCGTGTACGGCGAGCCCGAGTTCATCCCCATCACCGAGGACTGCCCGAAGCATGACGCCACGAATCCCTACGGCCAGACCAAAAGCATGCTGGAGCAGGTGCTCACCGACCTGTACGTAGGCGACAACGAGTGGAACGTCGTGCTGCTGCGCTACTTCAATCCCATCGGCGCGCATGAGAGCGGCCTGATCGGCGAGGACCCGAAGGGCATCCCGAACAACCTGCTGCCCTACGTGGCCCAGGTGGCCGTGGGCAAGCTCGCGCGCGTGGGCGTGTTCGGCGACGACTACCCCACCCCCGACGGCACCGGTGTACGCGACTACATTCACGTGGTTGACCTGGCCCGAGGCCACGTGAAGGCGCTCGACTGGATGGGCGGCAAAGTGGGAACCGGCGAGGCGAAGACCCTCGGCACCATCGAAGGCGAAGCGGCTGACGACGGCTCTCGCCGCGGCGTCGGCATCTTCAACCTGGGCACAGGCACGGGCTCAAGCGTGCTCGACGTCATCCATGCGTTCGAGCGGGCATGCGGCAAGGAGCTTCCCTACGAGATCAAGCCGCGGCGCGCGGGAGACATCGCCGAGAACTACGCAGCCTGTGACAAGGCGCGCGAAGAGCTGGGATGGACGGCCGAATACGACCTTGATCGCATGTGCGTCGACGGATGGCGCTGGCAATCGACGAACCCGGACGGCTACGCCACGGCGTAGCGCCGGCGGCACGAACGGTCCGTTGCTATCGGACTGAAGCAAAAATGACCGAAAACGCGGTCGAATGTGCAGTCTGCGGGGGTGATTCGCGCCTGTTGCGCACCTTGATCGTGCAAAAGGCCTGGTCGCAAAAACCGCATGCTCGATTTCGCCCTTCGCGAGTGCGCATTCGACCGCGTTTTCGGTCACCTCTCACAGCGGGCAGTCCGCTATGCGGCGTTCTCCAACTCATCGGATCCGCCGGCGTCGCCAGAGCTTTCAGCGGGCGGATCGGGTTCCGAGGAGCCGCCCTCATCGTCGTCGGAAGAGTCGTCGTACGCCCCGGAGCTCGAACCGCTCGAACTGCTTGAGCCGGAGCTGGAGCCGCGTGAACCCGAACTTGAACTTGAACTCGAATCCGAGCTGGAGCTTGAACCGCTCGGGGAGCCGGAGTACGCGCTCGCCGACGCCGTGATGCCGCTGGGGTCCCCGCCTTCCTCCACGATCCTCATCATCTCGGCAAGCGCGGTCTTGTCGGTGAACACGTACGACACCTCGTCGACGTAGCCCGTCGTGGAAGGCACCATGGCCGAGTAGACGGTCATCGCGCCTTCGTCTTTGAACTGCTCCGCCAGCGCGATGATGTCGCTGACCGACAGATCGGTGGTCACGCAGCGGGCGGCGCTCTGGATGACGCCCGGCAGCTCGGTGACGGGCAGCGAGAGCACCTTGTCCACAATGGCGCTGATGAGCTTCCGCTGATGCTCGGTGCGCGTGAAGTCGCCGTCCACGTACTGGCGGGTACGGGCAAACGTGAGCGCCGCGGCGCCGTCAAGATGCTGGGGGCCTGCCTCGATGACCACGTCGCCCGCCTTGGGATCGTCGATGCGCTGGTCCACTTCGATGTCGACGCCGCCGACGGCGTCGACGAGCGAGACGAGCTCCTCGAAGTTCACTTCGGCGTAGTGGGATATCTCGATGCCGAGCATCTGGTTCGCTTCCCTGATGGTGGCCGCGGCGCCCCCGTAGTTGTAGGCCGCGTTGAACTTGTTCGTGCCGTATCCGTCGATGTCGATCATGGTGCCGCGGGGAATGGACACCATCGTGATCTGGTTGTTGACAGGATCGACGCGCACGACGACGTTCGTGTCGGATCGGGCGCCCATGGACTCGTCGTCCGCGCGGCGGTCAGACCCGATGAGCATGATGTAGAAGGGCTCGGTGAAGCTCTTGGTCGGCGCGAGGACGTCCTGCAGCGCGTTCAATTCCTCATCGGTCTTCGTGCCACGGTTGAGCTGGTCGTTCACGGAGTTTACCCACAGCGCGAAAGCCGAGCCGCCGCCCACGACCGCAACGAGCGCAGCCGCGATCACGCCGAGCGCGATCTTTTTCCCGCGGCTCGTCTTCTTCCGGGCGGCCTTCGAATACGCCGGGTTGGCGCGCGAATACTGGGCGGGGCCGGTTTGGCGCGAGTAGGCCGAGTTCGCGCCCGATCCCTGGCTGCCGGGAGCGTAGGCGGGCCGGTAGCCCCCCGACGGAGCCGCATTCTTGTGCGCGAACGACGACGCTTCGCTGCGGGAGGCGATGCGCCCCGACTGCGCAGCGCGGGCGGAGCGCACCGCGCGGGCCGATTGGGGGCTGCGCGACGACCGTGCCGCAGGGCGGTTTGTTCGAGAATTTCTCGGCGTCATACGTTCTCCTCAACACAGCGCATGCGTCTGCCGCGCACGCCCTTCGGGCTTTGCCGGCCTTTGCCGACGGCCCCCGCTGCAAAACCTTGCCGCTCAACATGTTTTCGCGATCCGAATCGTCGAAATCCCGGACAACCGCGGAACATTGACCAAGATGACATGCATATATCGTCCTATATATCAGGTATTGTAGCATCGATCGTCTATAAGGAGAAAACACGGGCGGACGCAAGAAACAACTCCACATTCATGTAAAAAGCGACGAAACGTATTCTTGCGGTTACTACAATCCATCCATAGGGCAGTAGGCTGTACGGTATGGAATTCACGCTGGGACATAGCAGCATGGCAAGCGAAGACCTCGATCATGCGAGGTTCGCTCCCATCCTGGCGGAAAACGTCAAGCGCCTGCGCAAGGAAGCGAACATCAACAAGAAGCGGTTCGCGCTCATGGTCGGCATCGGCCGGCCGTTCCTCAACAAGATAGAGGCCGGCGCCGCCGATCCCCGTTTGTCGGTGATCGTCAAGATGGCGGACGCCCTTGAGACGACGCCCGGCGAGCTGTTGCAGAGCCCTCGGAAACCATGCAACATCGAGGAAGAGCCGTCTTCGCCAATGCCGCACCATGTGCGCTTGAGGTAGACTGCCGCCCTGGATGAGGGACGGGACCGTGGCGCCGGTTCGCACTCGATCGCGCGCACCACTCACGCCGGACCAGAAAGCCGGCACAACCGATGCCGGTCGGCGCTAGCGGTTCGCGAATTTCAACAGCTCGCGCGCATCCTCGATCACGGCATTGGCCCCTGCTTTGCGCAATCCTTCAGCCCCGTGGTAGCCCCACGCCGCGCCGATGGAGAACACGCCCGCGTTGCGCGAAACCGCCACATCGGTTCCCGAGTCCCCCACGTACGCCGTGCGCTCAGGAGTAGACCCCAACTCGGAGATGGTGCGCGCAAGCCCGGTCGGATCGGGCTTGCGCGGTATGTCGGCGCATTCGCCGTGCATGACGTCGAACAGGCCCGGCAGATACAGGTTGATGACGTCGTGCACGCCTTGGTCGAACTTGTTGGACAGCACCGCCAGCTTCATGCCCCGGCGCTTGAGCTCCTGAAGCGTCTCCTGCATATGGGGATACGGCTTGGTCAGCTTGTTGCCGATGATCGGATACAGCTCTTTCCAACGACGCATGGTGGCGTCGGCCTGCTCGGGCGTCGCCGAAGAAGGAACGGCGAGGCGGATGAGCGCCTGTGCGCCCGCCCCCACGAAGCTGTGGATCTCGTCTCGCGTGCGGCTGGGGAATCCCTGCTCGCCCAGCGCCGCGTTCGTGAGTTCAACGAGATCGGGCAGCGTATCGAGCAGCGTGCCGTCGAGGTCGAAGATGAACGTGTCGAACCCGGCGTCGCCACAGTTGCGCGGCTCGCCTTGGCAAGCCGGCTCTTCCCGGATCGTCTTGTCGTTTCCGTGCCCGTCGCCCATGAGTCGTTCCCTCTCGAAATCGATGCAACCTGTTTCAGTCTTCGCACCGCGCGAACGCAATGCCGCGCGCGGCCGTCTTCCATGGTAAAACGACTGCGGGATTTTTGGGAGTTGATCGCCCGAATACAGAAAAGCGCTGCCGAAGGTTTCCCGTTTCGACAGCGCTCGAGCGTGCGTGGAGCGGGTGACGGGACTCGAACCCGCGAATACAAGCTTGGGAAGCTTGGGCCTTACCACTTGGCGACACCCGCAATGTAGGGAATTATAACCTTACGTCCCCCTTTCTTTGAAGAGGATTGTCGAATAATCCATCGAAAGGGTCGGCGGCGCGCCGCAAGAAGTTCAGGTGCCCGGTTCCGCCGCCCAGCCCCGTGTTGAGCACGAAGCCGGATAGAGGTCCAGAACGCATCTAGGCAGCTATGATGAGTCGATGGGGTAGATTGACCTTACGGCAAATCGAGCCCGTCGATCCAAGCCGACACCTCTTCTAGGGTGGCGGAGCCGGAGAAGCGCCTGCCTTCCAGCCAGATGGCTTCTCCGCTGCCGGCTTCGCTCAAGTTGGCTGCGCTTGTCCCGATCCCGCTGCTGCCCGAGGTGCAGAACGGGACGACGACCTTTCCAGCCGAATCGTAGCTTTCGACGAAAGAGTACATCGCCTTGGGAGCCTGTCCCCACCAGATGGGATAGCCCAGCATCACGGTATCGTACGCGTCCCAATCCGGCACGTCGGCATTGACGCCCGGCCGTGCTGCAGGGTCGCCCTGCTCGCGATTGGCCCGCGAGGATTCGTCGTTGTAGTTCAAGTCTTCGGCCGTATACGGAATCCGCGCCTTGATCTCCACGACTTCGACGTTCTTTCCCGCGTCGGCGACCGCCCGCGCCGCGAGCTCGGCGACGGCGCGGGTGTTGCCCGTGTTGGAAAAGAACGCGACGAGCACGGCGCCCTCCTCGTCCGTATCGCGGGGTCGCTCCTCGACGTTCCGGGGCGATCCCGCTGCCGGGCTTGCGGCCTGCGGAGAATCCCGCCCGTCTTTAGAATCGGCGGCAGAGCAGCCGAACAGCAGCGAAGCAGATAGAAGCGCCAGCACAGGCAGCAGAAGCACTCGTCTCAAAGCGGACCCCTATTCTACGACAACCGCATACGGTCGAGTGATTTCAGGAGGTGCGCCATGTTCTCGCCAAGGGCTTCCATGGTAGCCACGCCCTCCCCGTCGCCCTCCGCCTCGCCCGGAAGCTGGCCGTAGGCTATGCTCCAATAGCTCGATCCCACGACGAACATCTGCTGGACGAGGAAGAAGCGGTTCATGGCCTCCACAGCCTGCAGTGCTCCGGCGCGGCGGGCGACGGAGATGGAGGCTCCCGCCTTGCGGGCGAGCAAGCCGGGGTTCATGTCCGACACGACGGCCGCCCGCTCCAAAACCGCCTGCATGCGCGAGGACACGTTGGCCAGATACGAGGGGGAGCCCAAGACGATGCCGTCGGACGCCTTCATTTTCTCGAACACCTCGAAGAACGCATCGTCTTTGTGGACGCAGTTTCCTTTGCCTCCGCAGGCCCAGCACGCGCGGCACGGCTTGACCTCTTGGCCGGCGAGCTGGACGAGCTCCGTCTCGATGCCCGCCCCTTCCAGGGCTTCCAAGGCCTTTCCCATCAGGAGCGCGGTGTTACCGTCCTTCCGCGCACTTCCGTTGATCCCCACGACTCTCATTCTGTTCCTTTCTCCACGATGATCAATTCGATGCCCTCGGGCTTGCCGAGGTTGCGGCTGTACTGCTTGTCGATCGCGTTGTTCCAGTGCTCGTGCACGCCCAAAGAGCGCAGCGGCGGGTCGGCGTGCGCAGCGTATGCCGTGCCGGAGGGAGCGGCCGCAGCGAGAGAGGCCTCGTGCAGGTAGTTCTCGGAAGCCGCGCTGCCGGCGGCGCCGTTGGAGGCCGTCACGGTCGGCTCGTTCGTGAGCAGGTCGGCTCCCACCGAGTCGATGGCGAGGGGATCCTGCGACAAGAGGACGCTCGACGTGAAGCCGCCCGAGAAGGGAGCCTGCTGCCATGTGGCGTTCTCCTTTGTCACGGGAGCGCCTTCGCTCGGCGCGCAGATGACGGCGTCGAGCAGGTAGAGAACCGTCTTGCCGCCCAAATGGGGATTCGCGATCAAGTCGACGATCGGGCTGTAGGCTCCCATCTCGCCGTGCGCGAGCCACTGGTGCAGGTTCGCGGCCTGCGGCGGTCTCAGGCGGTCGCCGTTGATGAAAGAGCCGAAGTGGTTCTTCCCGCACAGCGTGATGCCGTAGCTGTGCCCTTTGAGGCTTGCCAGGTTGATGAGGTAGGTCGCTTCGGTCACACAGGTGGGCACGTAGCTGAGCGCGCCGGAGAAATCGCGCGACCAGGCGACAGGGGCCGCCTCGTCGGCCACTCCGTTGTCGCGGCCTACGAACGACACGCCCCCCAAAGCGCCCTCCGTGCACAGGTCGACCATGTAAGAGGGGAAGAGGCGGGACACGTCGTAGACGGCGATATCCCCCGGCGCGACGCCGCCCCGCTCGATCAGGGAGCTCAGAAGCGCGCGAAGCAGCACGGGGTTCGTGTAGCTGAGCTGCGTCTCGCCCGAGCTGTCGTTGTCGAAAGCACCGGAACCGTTGATGTTCGCCTTGACGGCTACCTTCTGGCCGGGCGAGTAGCCGCCGGTCAAGCCGCGGGCGGATCGCTGCGCGGCGAACAGCGCCCGCCATCCTTCTTCGGCGGTTTCCGCGCCCGCGAGCCGGGCTACGCCGTCGTCGACCATGGCCCGTATGCGCACCTCGTCGAAGTTGCCCGGCCGCCACCAGTAGCCGCTCCCGTCCCAGGCCGCCGCGGATGGATCGTGCGCCCAAACGACCCGTCCCGGCATTGCGCCGATGCCGGCTCCGTACGGTTTGTGGGCGGGGTAGATGCCGTCGTAGCCGGCCAAAGGGCTGGCGGCGGACGGGTCGGGCCGCTCCGAGGGGGCATGCGGGGCGTGAGGGGGTTCGGCCGAGCCGGACGAGCCGCCGCCTTCGGAAGCGGCGCAGGCCACGAGAGCGCCTCCCGCGACGACCGTGCCCAGCGCGACGCCTCCCATCTGCACGAACGCCCGCCGCGTCATGGTGTCGCCGTTTCCCATGTCATGCCCTTCCGTTTTGGGTGACGGCCTTGAGCACGCGGGCGGGAACGCCGCCCACCACCGTGCGGGGCGCGACGTCGCGCGTCACCACGGCACCCGCCGCCACCACGGCCCATTCCCCTATGGTCACGCCCGGCAGGACGGTGGCGTTCGAGCCGATCCAGACGCGCTCGCCGATGACGACGGGGGCGTACTCGTTTTGCCGTCCGCGACCGGGCTCGAGGGCGTGGTTCACGGTGGCGACCACGACTTTGTGCCCGATGAGAGCGCCGTCGCCAATCAGGATGCCCCCTTGGTCCTGGAAGTGGCACCCCGAGTTTATGAAGACGTCCCTGCCGATGACGATGTTCTTGCCGTAATCGGCGTAGAACGGCGGGAACAGGTTGAAGCCTTCTCCCACCGCGCGGCCCGTGAGCGCCGACATGGCAGCGCGTATTTCCTCGGGCGTGCGGTAGCTCCCGTTGAGCTCCGCGCAGAGGCGAACCGCCTCCTGGAAGCAGCCGTCGGCCGGCGACCGGCCGTCGGGCAGCGGGCACGCTTGCAGGATCTCTTCGATTGCGGCAGCGTTCACGGCATGCTCCTAGCCCATATCGCTTTCCCATTCGCGGAGGGTGCTCACTTCCGCCGCATCGCCAAGCTGCTCCAGGCCTTCGACCTCGTCGGTCTCGAGCACGATGCGCCCGGCAGAAGCCGCCTCCTCGACCTGCGCCGCTTTCGTCGCGCCGATGATGGGCACCGTTCCCTTCGCGATCGCCCATGCGGTGGCGATCTGCGCGCAGGTAGCTCCGTGCCGTTCGCCGACGCGCGCCAGCTCTGCGGTGAGCGTTTCCAATTTCGGCAGAACGGGGTTGTAGGATTCCGCGCGTGCGCTCCCCTCGGGAAACGGGTGGCTTTCGTTGTAGCGGCCGGTCAGAGCGCCCTGCTCGAGCACCATATACGAGTAGAAGTCGATGCCGTTCTCCTGGCAGTACCCCAAGATGCCCGCACGCTCGGAGGCGCGGTGGAGCAGGCTGAAATGGTTCTGCACGGCCGAGACGCGCAGGCCTTCGGCGGCCAGGATGTCGTTGGCGCGCTTGATCTGCGCAAGGTCGTGGTTCGACACGCCTATCGATTTGATCTGGCCGCTTTTCGCGAGCGGAACCAGCAGCGGCGTCCATCGCTCCACGTCCATCGGGTTGTGTATCCAGTACAAGTCGATCACGTCGGTGTGCAGGCGCTTTTTGCTGCCGTCGATCATCTCCTGCATGGCGTCGGCCGAGTCGGCGGCGATTTGCGGTGTGAACTTGGTCGAGATGAGGACGCTGTCGCGCGGCACGTCCTTGATGAAGCTGCCCAAGATGCGCTCGGAGGAGCCTTCGCCGTAGACGGCGGCGGTGTCCCAAAAGTTCAAACCGCACTCCAGCGCCTTGTCGAAAACCGGCTTCAGGTCCTCCTCTGCCAAGTGGTTGCCAAACACCTGGTCGCCGCCGGCCGCTCCGGCTCCCCACGACCATGCGCCAAGCGCGATTTTAGGTTGTGCGTTGCCCATTGATTCCTCCCGCTCTATCGTTGCCGAAACGTGCTCCGCACCGCTTCCGCGTCTTTCGAACTCGACTTCTTCGGTTCGGAAGCGCCACCGCCTGCGCAGGGACACTTCGCCACGACCTGGAAGCGAGGCGATCGATTCCGAGTTCAGTGTAGATTCGCCTCCTTCTAATATCAAATACATATGAAGTATCATTCTGCATACTCTATAGGTATGGTATAAACGGTTTCAATGAACCGCGACGAAAGGAATCCGACATGGATATCCGCGTATTGCGATATTTCCTTGCCGTCGCAAGGGAAGAGAGCATCACCAAAGCCGCCGAAAGCCTGCACATGACGCAGCCTCCCCTTTCCCGGCAGCTCAAGGATCTCGAGGAGGAGGTCGGCAAGCAGCTGCTCGTGCGGGGCAGCAAGAAGGTCACCCTGACCGAGGACGGCATGCTGCTTCGCAAGCGCGCCGAAGAGCTGATAGACCTCATGGACAAGACCATGGCCGAATTGAGCCACTCGGACGAGGGCGTCAGCGGCGATGTGTACATCGGCAGCGGCGAAACGGACGCCGTCTCCTTTTTCGCGCGGGCCGCCCAAGCCGTACGCGAGAAGTGTCCTCTGATCCACTATCGAATCTACAGCGGAGACGCCGACATCGTTATGGACAAGCTCGATAAGGGCTTGATCGACTTCGGCTTGCTGATCGGCCCGGTGGACGCCGCGAAATACGATTGCGTGCGCTTGCCTGTCGCGGACACGTGGGGCGTGCTCATGCGCAACGACAGCCCTCTGGCAAGGAACGAGGTCGTGTGCGCGGGGGATCTGCGCGACAAGCCTTTGATCGTTTCCCACCAGGTCTCTATCAGCAGCGAGATGCTCTCGTGGCTGGGAGCCGATGCGGGCAAGCTCGACATCGTCCTGCGCTACGACCTTGTCTACAACGCTTCGCGTTTCGTGAAGGAGGGCATGGGATACGCGATCGCGCTCGACAAGCTGGTCAACACCACCGGAGAGAGCGACCTGTGCTTCCGGCCGCTCTACCCTCGCATGGAGGCGGCGCTGTTCATCGTGTGGAAGAAGTACCAGGTTTTCTCGAAGGCCGCCGACAAGTTCCTCCAGCAACTGAAGAGCGAATTGAACATAGCCGACGATTGACGATGCCAAGAGCGTTTCGGCGCCCGGTTTCGCTGGCCATGCATACGCATCGGAAGAGAGCGGCGCGGCGGGCAGTCCGTCGAGCTACGTGCCCATGCTTCTGAGGAAGGGCTCGAGCGAGGAGGGGAATCCCGCTTCATTCGATGCCGCCCTCTCGATATCCCCGTCGCGATCGAAAAAAGCCCGTATCAGGTAGTCGTGCGCGACTATAGCCTGTGGCGCGTACTGAGTAGCGACGTCGTATGCCCACGAAAGAGCTGAGACGTCAACGAACTCGTTCGCGATCCTGACGAGCACCGTCTCGCCGTCGACCGTCAGCCGGTTGAGCTTCTGCAGGTCCTCGGAATCGACGACGAGGAAGCTCCAGCCGTCGCGGCGGCGGGCCACGGGAAGGCCCTTCGGCCCCGGTTCGTCCCTGTAGGCCTGCGCGGCCTCGTAGTAGTAGGAGCGCAGCCACAGGCCCTCGCCGTTCGCGTCCGCCAGGTCCAGCGTGTAGTTCGTGAGAAGGTTGCCCGCTTGTAGCAGGCGGTCGACCAGGTGGTCGGCGAGATGTCAAAAACCTTCCCAAATGATAAGGTTTTGACATGAAACTATACGACATAGCGGCGAAGCTGGAGCCCGCGCTCTCCAGCTTGTCCGACGGTTGCACGATTGCAACCGCGATATCTTCGGGCAAGGTGGCCTGCGGGACGCCGTCCAGGGGCTTCCTTTCACTCGATGCCTCCACTGAGGAAACGGCAAGCCCCTGGAAACGAAAAGAGCGGCATCCACCTCAGTTGTCGCGCTGAGGGAAATGCACGCCGAACACCCGAGCGGGGTTCGGACCCGACCGGAACTCGCCAGCGCGCTGCCGGCCAACCTCCGAGGAGGAAAAGCCAGCACGCAAGCTCATCCGATGTCGTTTGCCAACGCCTTCACGACCCTCGCGGGCACGCCCGCCACCACGCAGTTGTCCGGCACGTCCTTGGTCACCACGGCCCCGGCGGCCACGATCACGTTGCTGCCGATGGTCACGCCGGGCAGGATGGTGCAGTTGCCGCCGATCCACACGTCGTCGCCGATGGTCACAGGTTCCCCCTTCCCCAGCTTCTGGCGCCGGCCCGCCGGCGACAGCGGGTGCCCAACCGACGTGATGAGCGTGTTCGGGCCGATCATGCAGAAGTCGCCTATCCTTACCGGCGCGATGTCCAATATGGTGACGTTGTAGTTGGCCAGGAAGTCCTCGCCCACGTGGATGTTCTTGCCGTTGTCGCAGTTGAAGCCCGGCAGCACGTTGGCCACCTCGCCCACGGAGCCGAACAGCTCCTTGACGATGGCGTAGTGCCCCTCGTAGTCGTTGGGATCGAGTGCGCGCAGCCGGGCGCATTGGGCGGCCGCGCGCTTCTTGCGGGCGTCCACCTCGGGGTCGAGCACGCAGAACTCGAGCCCCGCGTCCAGCTTCTCCAGCTCGGTCAGGTGTTCAGCGTTCATGGCATTCCTTTCGTTCGCGTTACGGACGCGCGCCTTCCGGCATTGCGTCCCGTTCTTCCAGGGTCGAGATTGGGGCTTTCAGTTTGTTGCGAAGCAGCACGGCCACCCCGCATGCCACCGCCGCCAGCACCGCGCCCACCGGCCCCAGCCATGCGTAGCCGCCCACGCCAGCCAGCGCGGCGCCGCCCACGAGCGATCCGACCGTGATGCCGATGTTGTAGAACGTCGGGTTCAGCGAGGACGCGAAGTTGAGGGCTTGCGGGTAGCTTTCCTCGGCGACCTCCATGAACAGCACCTGCACCTGGGAGTTGTGCAGCGCGGTGACGTAGGCGAGCGCCAGGCAGTTGGCCATGCCGAGCACGGGGCCCGCCGCGGTGCTGAAGGGGAGCGCCAGCAAGAGCGCGGCCAGCGCGCCGTACACGAACGGCAGCGCGCGCTGGCCCCAGCGATCCGCGACAACGCCCGCCGACAGGTTCGAGAGAATGGCCATCGCGCCGTAGGCGGAAAGCGCCAGGGGCAGGGCCGCCTCCGGCACGCCAACCACCTGCACGAGCAAGGGGTTCAGATAAGTGTAGTAGACGTAGAGCCCCGCCATGGAAAGCAGGATCTGCAGGGCGTTCAGCACGGTGCGCGGGTCCTTCAGCACCGCCAGCTGCGAAAGCAGGAAGGCCGCACCGCCTTTGGAGCTGGGCGCGGCGTCGCGGGCTTCCCCTTCTTCCTCTCCGCCGCGAGGGAGCACCGCCGCCAGCACGCCTGTCACCACAACCAGCAGCGCGCTGATCATCCAGAACGCCGCATGCCATCCTGCGGCCTGCGTGATGGCGGTTCCCAACGGAACGCCCAGAACAGAGGCCACGCTGAACCCCGCGAAGATCACCGCGATCACCTTGGGGCGCATCGCGGGCGCGGCGATGTCCTTCACGAAGGTCATCGACACCGTGCACGCGGCTCCCGACACGCTGGCGGCCAGAACCCGCGCGACCAGCAGCACTTCGTACGACGGCGCGAGGGCCGCCGCCACATTGCCGACGATGAACACCGCGCACAGCGCCATGAGCAGGCGGAACTTACGCACGCGAGCGGTCGCCAACGCCAGCACGGGCGTGCAGACGGCGTACACGCCCGCGAACACCCCCACCAGGTTGCCCACGAGCGTGATCTCCACCGCAAGGGAACCCGCGATCTCGGGCAGGATACCCACGACGATGAACTCGCTGCAGCCCAGCGCGAAGCTCAAGGCTACCAGCGCTATGACGGGGATCGAAAGAATACCGCGTTTCGTTTCCATGAAGCTTGCTCCTTAAACCGTCGATTCGGCCACCTATGGTATGCTTCGCCTTGTTCAAAGACAGCGCTAAAAGTTCAGGTGCCAGTGGCTATTCGTAAGGCGGCGCACTCGCGGACTTCGAACAGGGAGGGAGCACGCTCATGGCGCAAGGGCAGCTCGAAGCGGCCATCGAGGAGCTGAAGGCCCAATACCCGAAGCTCGACTTCACGTACCGGGACTTCCCGCTGGGCGAACCGGGGGAGAAGATGTTCGCTTGGCCGGGCCCCTCCGACGAGGACGTGCTCGTGGTGGTCCACCAGTGCGCCGGCGTGCGCGAGCTGTTCCACCGGCACGACTTCTTCTACTTCAACTACACGTACCGAGGCTCCTACGAGTCTTTGAGCCAGCGCTACGACAACCACATCATCGTGCGCGAGGGCGAGCTGTACGCCGGCCAGCCGTTCGCCGGGCACGCCCTGCTGGCGCACGACGACGTCGAAACCGTCATCATCGGCGTGCTCGTGAGGAAGGAGGCGTTCTTCCGGTCGTTCCTGCCCATGCTGTCGTCTGATTCTCGCTTCATGCGGTTTCTGCTCGACCCGTCCACCGACTGCTTCGCCGACGAGTTCATCCACTTCGAGCTGGAGGACCAGTGCACGACGCGCGCGCTCCTGGAGATGATGGTGGTGGAGTACGCGAACAAGCGCGACGACACCCAGGAGGTGCTCAAGCCGCTCGTGCTGTCGTTCCTCATGCAGGTGGCGCGGCAGTACGCCTGCAGCGGCGGCGGGCAGGAGTCGGACAAGCTGTCCGAGCGCATCGTGCGCTACATGAGCGAGCATGTGGACACCGTCACGCTGAAGGCGGTCGCCGACAAGTTCTCGTACCACCCTAACTACGTTTCCACGCTGCTGCGGAAGGAGACGGGCAAAAGCTTCTCCGAGTTGCTGCGCGAGCAGCGCATGGACCGCGCTGCGGTCCTGCTGGGCGGAACCGACCTCCCCGTGTCCGAGATCGCGCGGCTTCTGGGGTACTCCAACACCTCGAACTTCCACAAGGCGTTCCGCGCGCACTACGGCACCTCGCCGCGCGCTTGGATGAAGACGGAAACCTGAAGTCGGAATCGGCCATTTATCGGCCATGCTGTCTGCAAATGCGTCCCTGCGTGGAACACGAGCTTGGTGTCCTCGGCGCGCGGAAACCCTCGCATTTATCTTACTCCTTCAAAACGAGATGTCAAAACCTTCCCAAATATGGTAAGGTTTTGACATGAAACTCTACGACAAACTATATGACATAGCGGCAGACAAGTATGGTCTCGTCACTGCGGCAGAGGCAAAAGCGGCGGGGGCTTCGGACAAGGAGCTCTCACGGCTCGCGTCCGAAGGCAGACTTGAGCGCTTAGGCTACGGCTTGTACCGTATCAAGCACCACGTTCCCGGGTCGCTCGATCCCTATGCAGAGGCAGTAGCGCTTGTCGGATCCGAAGCCTACCTCTTCGGCGAGTCAGTCATGGCCATGCTTCAGCTGACTTCCACCAACCCCCAGCGGATCACGGTTGCGACTGCAAAACGAGTGCGCCGCAAGGTTCCTTCCTGGCTGCGCATAGTGAAGCGAGACGGAAACGACGAGATCACTGCCTACGAGGGTATTCCGGCGCAAACCGTAGCCACTGCAATTGCCTCCTGCAAGGGTTTCATTATGGACGACAGATTGGTTGAGGCTGCAGAGAACGCAAGAACGCAGGGACTTTTGACGCGCGACGAGGAAGCAAACCTTAAAGACCTCCTGGGAGTTAACGGTGGACAGGCCAAACAGTAGAAACCATCTTGATAATTCGATTCGGAGGGTCGCCGGTCTCAACGAGGCTTTCGTTGCCGCGAGAACCATCATGGCGGACGCCGTGGTGGCCCAGATGCTGCCGGATGGCGCGGTCAAAGGGGGGCAGCGCCCTCAAGATCCGCTTCGGCGACCTCGCCACGCGCTTCACCGATGACTTGGATACCGCCAGGGCATCGAGCATCGAAGAGTACGCCGACAGTCTTGCCAAGGCGCTCAAAGCCGGCTGGGAGGGTTTTGCAGGAACGTTGGTCCGCAAGGAGCCTCGGACGCCGAAGGATGTTCCCGCCCAATACGTCATGCAGCCGTTCGAGGTCAAGCTTTCCTACCTCGGAAAATCCTGGGTTACCGTAAGGCTTGAAGTCGGGCACAACGAGATCGGCGATGCCGATGAGCCCGATATGGTCGTTCCGGAGGATGCCGCGAGGCTCTTCAAGGCTCTCGGATTTCCTGAACCGAGGCCTATTCCCTTGATGCCCATTCACCATCAGATAGCGCAGAAGCTCCACGGGGCGAGCGAAGAAGGGAGCAAACGCGCCCACGATCTCGTGGACCTTCAGCTGATAGCAAGTCGGGAGAACGTGGACTACGAGAAGACGCGGGAAACCTGCGAGAGGCTCTTCTCCTATCGGAAAAAGCAGCTTTGGCCTCCTACCGTAGTCGAGGGCGCTGCCTGGGCAGGTCTTTACGCCGATGCTGCCGAGGGGCTGGACGCCCTTCAAAGCGTTGAAGATGCTGTGGCATGGACGAACGAGTTCATCAAGCGTATTGCGAATTCGTAATTTTGGGGAAATCGTCAGATCAAACCCACGACCTTTGCAAGAATAAGGAATATTTTGACCGAGACCATGATCCGAGATGATCACGGTTGTACGATTGCGGCCGCGATCTCTTCAGGCAGGGTGGCCTGCAAGCAGCGCATGGATCGCGCCGCGGTTCTGCCCGCTACCTGCACACCGTCCCCAAGACGCGCGCCAGGCTGTCGATGTCCACCGGCTTCGCCACATGGGCGTCCATTCCCGCGTCGAGCGAGGTCTTGATGTCCTCGGCGAACGCATTCGCGGTCAATGCCACGATCTTGACGCCCGCCGCGTCGCGAACCGGCAGCCTGCGTATCTCCCGAGCTGCTTCGTACCCGTTCATGACGGGCATCATCACATCCATGAGCACCGCGTCGTAGGGCCCGGAGGATCGCTGCGCAAGCATTTGCACGGCCTTCGCGCCGTTGTCCACCCATTCGATCTGTGCGCCGCGCCTGCCCAGAAGCTCGATCAGTATCTCCGCGTTCAGCTTGTTGTCCTCTGCCAGCAAGAAGCGCTTCCCCGCATAGTCGTAGAGGCATGGCTGCTCCGCCGGGCGCGACGGCACCACCGGCTTCGGCGCGGTGGACAGCCGCAGCTCAAGGACGACGCGGAACGTGCTCCCCTTGCCAGGCTCGCTGTCCACCTCCACGATGCCGCCCATCGCATCGATGAGCGCCTTGGTGATGGACATGCCCAGACCGGTGCCCTGTATCGTCGAACGGGACGCTTCCGTGCTGCGCTCGAACGGATCGAATATCCGCTCGACGAACTCCTGCGGCATTCCCATGCCATTGTCGGAAACCGAGAACTGCATCCGCGCGTTGTTGGGTTTCGCGCGCGAGAGCTCGCGCACGTCGAGGACGATCAGCCCGCCTTCCTGCGTGTACTTGACCGCGTTCGAAGCCAGGTTCAGCAGTATCTGGCTGATGCGCAGCTCGTCGCCGGCGAACGATTGGTGGACCACGCCCGAGCAGTCGATCTTCAGCGTCTGCCGTTTCGCCTGCGCCTGCGGGCCGATGATGGCTTCCACGTCGGACAGGATGCCGCTCACTTCGCACCGCTGCTCCTGCAGCTGGATCTGCCCGCTTTCGATGCGCGCCATATCCAGCACGTCGTTGATCAGGTTGAGCAGATAGTGGGACGATGCCGCGATGGCATCCAGGCAGTCGCCCACCCGCTTGCTCGCCTCGCCGCTTTCCTGGGCGATCCTCGTCATGCCCACGATCGCGTTGATGGGAGTGCGGATGTCGTGCGACATGTTGGCAAGGAACAGGCTTTTCGCCTCGTTCGAAGAGCGCGCGATGTCAAGCGCCTGCTGCAAGCGCAAGCTGCTCGTGCGCTCCTTCGTCCTGTCGGACAGCACCAGGACGAACTTCCCCTCGCCGCCGATGGAGACGCGGTACAGCGTCTCCTGGTACCAGCATCGTTCGCCGGTGGCCTTGCACACCCGCTCGCGGTCGATCCTGAGAAAGCTCCCCTCCCCCAAACGCTCGAGTTCGGCGGCGCTCGGCTCGCAGGAAGGGTCGACAGCCGATTCCGTCAGGGCCCAGATGTCGCGCATGACGTCCGAGACCGGGATTCCCAAAAGCTTCTTCACGTTGGGGCTGACGTACTCCACGGCGAAGCTGCCAGCCGCGAACATGACGTAGATGTCGTCGGTGGTGCTGACCAGTATGCTGAACAGCTGCTCGCGATACTTGAGCTCCAGCTCTTTCGCATTGAGCTTTCTCCTGCTCAGAAGAAGAACCGTCAGAATCGACCCCAGCGTCGTCGTCAGAAACACGCCGATCAGAACCGCCGTCATCAAGCAGGGATCCTGCTCCATGCCCGTCGCCTCCATGCCCGCGGGCGCCAACTCCTGCGCGGTCGCTTGCGCGGCCCGTGTGTAGTGCACGTTCAAAATCCCCCTCCGTCTGTTCGCCCTCAAGCGGCGCACGCTTGACGCCAGCCTGCGCGCTTGGTCGATGCACGTTGGCTGCATCGCTCAGAGCGACCGTCGACCCAGTCGAGCGCCGCCCGATCCGCACGAATGACCCAGAGTAGCGTATGCACTACCTTTCTGCAAACGTTTTCAGATAGTATGGAAGGTAAAACAGAAGAGAATTCCTCGGAACTCGAATCGCAGGCTTGTTCCCTTTTCGTGAAAGCGTCGAAACCCGACAGCGATGAAACCCGCTAGGGAATCGCGATGGCCTTCATGCCCGATGCTCCCCAACGTTCGAGGAATGCCGGCACGGCCGCAAGGAACGTGCGGTAGTAATCGGTTTGCGCGCGAACGAACCCTTCGCCGTCGGCCGCCTTCAGGCAGGCGAGCGCCTCGTCGGTGAGCGCTTGCAGCCGATCGGTGCTCGCGCCGCCGGGAACGAAGAACGCGAGGAAGCAGCCCCACTCCACCAAGCCGTTCAACTCGCGAAGAATCGTCTGCAACGGAGCCAACGGCACGTTGGCCAGCGAGCTTTCCATGATCGCGCGTTGCGCGGACAGCACGTCCCCGTCTCCAAAGGGCGTGCGCCCGACATCGCGCGCCACGGCGTCGATGCGCTCAGCGGCCAAAGCGAGCGACGGCGGAAGCACGATGCACAGCATCTGCAAAGCGTCGGTGAACACTTCCAGGTCGCGTTTGAAGGATCCATCGTCAAGCGAGTTGGGATCGAAGCTGATGTCGGCCAAGCGCACGCAGGTGCCCCGTCCGTTGACCGTTTCAGCAACCCCGATGCTGTTCAAGATGCCCAAGGCCTTCTGCACGGTCATGGGGGAAGCGCCGTACGCCGAAGCGAGCGTGGAGATGGAAGGCAGCGCGTCTCCGTCGGAGAATTCCCCTGCCAGGATTCTCGAGACGAGGCTCCGCGCTATTTGGGCGTACGCGAATTCCCGCCCGGCGCGGGCCGTCCACGAGTAGGCCCGCTCTTTCGGTGCCGAAATATGGGGGCGGGCGGCGGCCAGCTCGTCCAAGTACGCTTCCACACAACCCGACGACGCCCGGTACACCGAACCGAACCGCTCCTGCACTGCAGCGGGGTCGCCCAACGCCAAGGAATCGACGGCTCGGGAGAACAGGCCGTCGAAGTCTTCCATGGCGCGCGCGTACGGGCTGGCGAATCCCGGGAGCGTGGGGACGATGCACGCGCGCTCCAAGCTTGCATAGCATTCGGACAAAAGCGGGTTCCCCGTCTTGTTCAACAAGCCGTTCAACAGCTTCGAAGAACGGATGATCCGCGCGTCGCCTGCTTTCGGCAGCGCCCTCACGCGCTTGCCGCCGCGGGAAAGCAGCTCGAAGTCCTGGTCCGAGCAGAAGCGGGCGGCGAAGGAGAACAGGGGCGGCATGATGAGCTCAAGCGTGCGGAAGCATTCCAGGATGTCGTCGCGGCGGGCAAGCAACAGGACGAGGGCGCGTTCGTCGTCTTCGGACGCTTGATGGGTCACGACGGAGCGCTTGCGTTCCTCGGTCGCGATGTAGCCGTCGGCCTTCAACGCGCGCAGCACGTCCCGGATCGTCCTGATCCCCACGCAGTACTCTTCGCTGAGCTTGCTCGACGAGGGAAGCTGCTGGCCATTGCGCAACGTGCCCTCCTCGATCCGTCTCACCAGATCGCGGTACACGTAGTCGAACAGCGTAGCCTTCTCTTCCAAGTCAGTCCCTCGTTTCCCTGCAAAGACGCAAGTCCGCGCGTCATGGAACCGCGGCACGGCGCACGGTCCCTGTTCGTATCGGTATTCTACCGTATCGCGCGACGCTCCGAGCAGCAGGTCGAAACGAAGCGAATCCCCAAAGCCGCCGCCTCCTGCCGTCGGGGTCGAGGAAGGCGCCTCCGAAAACAGAAGACCCCGGGCATGATGCCCGGGGTCTTCCCATTCCACGATGCAGTGGGGCTATTTCTTCGCGGCGCCGATGCGGCAGATGGTGGTGCCGCAGTCAGGGCACGTGCCCTTCGTGATGGGCTTGCCGTTCTTCGTCGTGCCCTCGACCGGATCCTGCATGATCTTTTTGGCCTTGCATTTCACGCAATACGCTTCAATAGCCATGGCTGCAAAACACCTCGCTGTTCTGTGGTTGGAGCAGGATAACCTGTCCTTCATCTCTCAGTCTACTGCGCGCCGAAAAAATTGCGCACCTATGTAGTATACGGTAAACGCCGCTGTGCGCCCCCAGGCCTCCCCATCTGGTTATATATTCTTCAACAACTCCATAACAAAGTCGGCGTTGGCCCGCAGGGTCTCCTCATCGATGATCTCCATCATGTCGTTGGCCTGGGCGTAGAACGCAGGCTTCGCGCCGTCCATTCCAACCAGATGCATGGCTTGATGCCCCTGCTTCGAGGCGACGGAGGCCGCGCTGTCCTCCCACAGCAGCTGCGCCGATCCCACGCTCAGGCCGGTCGCCTGGGAAGCCTTTTTCACGTAGCGCTTCATGCGCGAAGACGTCTTGACCGAACGGTACGACCCTTCGCGCTCCACCATGCACAGCTCCCCGGCGCCAAGCGCATCGAGGTCGATGATGATCGAGCCGCGAAGATCCTGCTGATGCTCCTTCAAGAATGCGCGCATGCCCGCGTTCTTCGACAGGTCGGACCCCAGGGCCACGAACCATACCTCCGTGTTGATGTCCGGGTTCCGGAACTGGTACACCTGCTGCAGCTCATCCGACACATCGGGCTCTGCGGGGTACCCGTCGACGCCCGCCCCCTCGCCTTCGACGGCGAATCCGTCCGAAGCGGCCGGCATCTGCTCCATCCTCTTCGAGGAGAACGCCCCGCCCTGCCACGGGCGGCGTTCGTCGGAACCGTATCCATCCCCCTCGTCCGCATCGTTCGGGTCGAACCCGTCGTCGGCGAACTGGTCGGTCGAGCTTGCGAACGCATCGTCTTCGTAGGCGCCCTCGTCCTCGTCCCGGAAGCTCTCCCAGCCGCCGCGCTCGGCGCCGACGGAGCGCGCATCGAAGGTCTCGTCGACGTCGAGCCACTCCTGGGGGCTGGGCTCGGCTTCCTTGCCCTTCTTGCGGAAACGTCCGAACAGACGCTGGACGCGGGACTTCGGCATCTCCACGTACCCGGGACCGGCGTACGCCCCCGTCTCCGTGATGTTCTCCTCGTATGCCGAATCGTCGGCATCGTCCACGTAGATGTCCTCCGGGTCGACGTTCTCGAGCAGCTCGTCGCCCACCGGCGCGAACGATCCCGTCGCGCCGGCTGGCGCGAACGATCCCGCGGCGCTCACGTTCGAGGAGCCCTCGGCGCCGTCCGCCGGACGGATGGCTCCCGACAGAGACGGCAGCACCGCGCGCAGCGACGGCTTCTTCCCAGCAGCGGATCCGTCGGAAGCCGCCGCCGATTCGTCGGCGTCGGCGGCCTCGGACGACCCGACGTTGATGGAGGGCAGCATGGTGAGCAGGCTCTTGGCAGCGCTTTTGCCCGCCGTCTCCACATCGGCGAGGGGGGCGCGCTGCTTCGGCAGCTCGGTGATGGGCGTGAGATTGGCAGCCGACACGCCGATATCGGGAAGCTCGATGGGGCGGCGCCCGCTGGCGGAAGCCTCTTCGCGTCCCTGATCCTGGATGGCGACGGGCGCGATGCGGCCGCTTGCGTCGAGGGGGACGCCAGTCACGTCGACGCGCCGGTCCGTCCTCGGGCCGCTCTGGAACTGCGCGCGCGATTCCTCTTGCACTTTCTGGGGATCGAGGAACGAAGGCATGGGAACCTCGCGCGCGGCGGGCATGTCCTCAAGCCGCAGGTCGCTCACGTCGATGGGGGGCATGGCCTTCGTGGAAGCGGGATCGACCGCCGCCTGCCGCGCGGCCTGGCCCTGCTCCGGCTGCTGCTCGGACGAGGCCGCAGCCGAGGGGGCGGCCATCGAAGATCCGCCTTCCCCCACGGGGCGCTGCGGCTCCGATTCGGCCGAAGCGCCCCATCGGGGAGCCTTCACTTCCTGGATGCCGTCGGCGGCGAACTCCAGGCCATCCTCAAGGCGCTTCTCAACCGCCATGTTCGCTTCGGCGAAATGGCCGGCGCTCTCATTGACCGCCGCATCGAGCGCCGATGCGTAGCGGGACCGCTGCACGGGCTTGTCCTCGTTGCGCGGCTTCTTCGCTTTCTCCTGGGCTTTCTTGAACCAGTCGGGAACGCCGTCCGACGAAGGCGCGTCGGCGGCGGAACGCTGCGGCGCGAAAGGAGCGGAAGCGGGCGCCTCGCCGGCGTCTTCTGCGGCAGCGGCCTCGGCGTTCGCCAAAGCCGCCTGCATCGTGTCGGGGGGAATCGTGGTGAGCGCCTCGCGCGTCTCGTCACGCAGCTCTCGGGCGGCTTCGTCCGAAGGCGCCGCAACGGGAGGCTCCTTCACCTGCACGAGGTTCTCGGCGAGGTCGGACGAGTACGTGTTGGCCACCGGCTTGCCCGACAGGGCGGCCACGGCGGCCTTCGCGGCGGCGAGCCGGGCTTCGGGCGTCTGGGGGGCCGGCTCGGGAGGCTTCACGCTGGCCGCTTCGTACACGATCTGGGCCCCTTCGGGCACCAGGCCCTCCGAACGGGCTGCTTCCTCCCCGTGGACGACCGCCTGCTCGCGCGCGGCGAGCTCGGCTTCGCTCACGCGGCCACGGCCGATGCGGCGTGCGGTTTCCAGCAGCACCGCGGTTCCCGCCGCGTTGCAGTTGGCCGCCTCGTTGTAGGCGGCCAGCTTGTGGAGCAGCGCGAATACGAGAAGGATGGCGATGGGAACGAGCGCGACCACGACGAGCACGTTCAGCACCGTGCCCGCGACGCCTGCATCGTTGAGGAAGATCACGTTGCGCAAGACGAGCAGGATCGGGAGCAGGACCATGGCGCCCAGCTCCACCCATTGCACAACGGGCAGTATGCTCAGCAGCGGCCCGTTCAACTCGGCGCGCACCTTGCCGCTGTCGTAGTGCGCGACGAGAATCACCTTGCGGCGGCGCGATCCGCCGGCCTCGGCCGAAAAGCCCGGCTCGTACTTCGCCACCACGTTCTGGCTCACGCCGCGCGCGAAGGCCTTCGACAGCACGGGACGGTCGAGGGCCTCTGCGGCGAACAGGACGGCGGCGACAAGGGCGACCACGATCGAAGCCACGCCCAGCACCGGCAGGAACAGGGCCAGCGCCGACACCACGAGCGCGCAGAGGCAGCACAGGACGCGCGGGGCGTCGCTGTTCGGCGCGCCTCCGAAATCCTCGATAGCGGCCGAAAGGCCGGCGTCTTTCTGCATCTGCTCGGTTATGTACAGCGCCGCTTGCTGCTCTTCTTCGGTGCCTGCGGGACGGGGTCCGATTTCCTGGGACAGATATGCGACGTGATCGAGTAATTCCGGCATACGCTTTGCCTTTCGTTCCTTGGAGATTCTGCAAGGCACATATTGTGCAAGTATACGCTATTTACTTGCTGCACCCAAATAATCACGAATAAAAGCGTCGGCCGTTCCAGCTTGTGAACGTGCTGTTGAATAAGCATTTCGCAGCTCGCCCGTCGCGCTCTCGTACGCGTAGAAAACCACGGACGACGGCTCGCTCGGAAGCTGTTCCGCGAGCGCGGCGGCTTCGGCGTCGGCGACGTTGTACGCGTCGTTTTGAGCAGCGGCCTGCACCTTGTCCCTCGCCAGGAACGCATCGTCTGAAGCGAGCGCGTACCCGAGCGCTTCCACCCGCTTGTCGATGTAGGCGGAAACGGCCGACAGGTCGGCTTCGGCGTAGGCCGCCTCCGCCTCGTCCAGCTCGTCGCGCGCCGATTCCAGCGCCGCCAGAGCCTGGTTGGTCGCGTCTTTGGAAGCCTGCACGTGCTCCACCGTGGTCTCGGCCACGAGCGCGGCGGCCGTTCGGGCCAGCTCGTCGGCTTCCAGCAGGTGTGACCACGCCGCATCCACATGGTCGGCGCACTGCTGGGCGGATGCGGAGGCGGCCACCAGCTGCGCGCCCGTCTCTATCAGCGTCCGGCGGGCCGCGATGGCCGCAACCACCTGGTTGGCGGCTTCCTTGTCCCGCGACGCGCGCAGATCGGCCGAAGCCGCCCGCGCTTTCCCATCGGCGTCGGCGAGGATGGAGCTCGCAGCGTCCAGCTGCTCCTCAAGCGCCGAACGCTTTTCGGCGGCGCCTTCCTCGAAGGGATGTTCCACCACGTCGTCCAGAACGTGCAGGGTCGCGTCGGTTTGCGAGACCAGCCCGATCGAATCGTCAAGCTGGCCGACGTTTTCCTGGTGGTTCAGGTAGTCTTGGTACAGGTAGGCGCCGCCGGCGCCCAGCAGGCCCACCGACACCACCGCAACGACAGCCGCGCCCACGATGCGGCTCAGCCGCCGCCGTGCCTTGCGGCGCGCTATCTCCTCCTCGGGCGATCGGGCCGCCGAGCGGGTTTTCGCAGACGCGGCCGGCGTCGCCCGCCCGGCTTCGAGCGCACTCGCCGCGTTTGCAGCGCGCCGTACGTCGCGGCCGGCGGTTCCGGATCCGGCGTCGGAGCCTATCACGCCGAACGTCACGGGCGGTTCGTCCTCGTCCACCGAAACGAAGTCGCCCGTGGACAGATGCAGGCCGCGCGCCTTCGTCGGGGTCGCGATCGGCTTCTTGTGCCGCCCGGGAAGCGTGAAGAGCGTGATGCGCCCGAACAGCGGGCCGCGCTTCTCCTCACCCGCATCCTCGCTGTCAAGAGCCTGCTTGGCCGCATCGAGCACGCTGAACGATATCTCGTTGGACGTGCCGACGGTATGCCGCTTGATATGCGCCGCGCGCGTTATCTTGTCTTCGAGCTTGCCCATGGTTCCCGCGCCGAAGACGAGGCGCTACGCGCCGTTTCCGCGGGCCAGCTCCTCCGCGATGGCCGCCGCGGGCAGCACTTTGATGGTGCGGCTGGGCAGCGAGTTGAGGAACGCCTTGCCGTAGCTTTTCGTGACCAGCCTGCGATCCGCCAGGATGAGCACGCCGGAGTCGTCGGCCTTTCTGATAAGGCGGCCCGCCGCCTGCTTCGTTTCCAGCACGGCAGCCGGCAACACGTAGCGCCGCCAGGCCTGATCGTCGCGGGCCGCCCGTTCGCAGGAAAGCGGGTCGGTGGGCTTCGAGAACGGCAGCTTCGGGATGACCACGCCCTTGAGCGTGGCCCCGGGCGCATCGAAGCCTTCCCAGAAGCTCTTCAACGCGAAGAGCGACAGGTGCTCGTCGGCCAGGAAATCGTCGCGCAGGCCCTTCACCGACACGCCCCATTTCTGGCACACGACGCGCAGCTCGTCCTCCTTGAGCTGCGGCTGCACCTCATCGAAGCACCGCTCCATTTCGCGGCGGTTCGTGAACAGGGTCAGCAAAGAGCCCTGTTGGGCCCGATGCACGTCCACCAGCAGCCGTTGCAGGGCGGGAAGGTACGCCGCATCGTTCGGCTCCGGCATGTCGCTTGCCACGTACACCGTCATCTGGGCGTCGAAGTCGTAGCTGGAGTCGAGCTTGCACGCCCGGCAGACCGACTGCTCCGACGTGTTCAGTCCCAGCGCGCTCTCGAACGCGTCGAAGCGTTCGTCCACGGCCAGCGTCGCCGACGCGAACACCACCGAATGGGCGCGCGCGAACAGCGTTTCGTTCATCGCCTCGCCCACGTTGAGGATGAGCGCTTCGAACTTCTCGGCGACGCGGTCCTTCTTGCGGTTGAGCGTAGCGGCGTACGCATACGTCTCGGGCGCATCGACCAGGATGACCTGGGCCGCGTTGATCTGGCTTTTCAGCTCCATGGCGATGGAGGCCACTTCGCGCTGCACTTCGGCCGCGCCGTCGACGCCTTCCAAGTACCCGACGAGTTCCTGGCAAGCGGTTACCAGCTTCTCCGCCGCGTCCACCATGGCGCGCCCGAACGAGACCACCTCCCCGAACGTCGCGCTGCGCCGGATGTCGTCGTTGATCCACAGATCCACGGTCTCGTAGTTCCGTCCGCGCTTGTTCTGGTCGAAGAACAGCAGGTCCTTCATATGCCCCACGAACTCGCGGGCCGAAGCCGCATACGCGGTTCCGGCGGCGCGGGCCTTCGCGGTGAGCGCGTAGAACAGCGTGGCGCCCTCGCTTTCCGCAGGCGCAACCACGCGGCGCTCCGCGCGGGCGAACACGTTGCGCGACGCTTCGGCGTCGTCGACGCGGTTGGCGATGCGCACGATGTCGTCGGCCGCGAGCGAAAGCGAGAACGCGCGGCGCGCCTCGGCTTCGGCTCCATGGGCCTCGTCCACCGTCCAGTAACGGATCGGCGGCAGCAGGCCCCCGTCGGCCACGAGGTCGCAGAACAGCAGGCTGTGGTTCGTCACCACGATGTCCGACGCCTCGGCGCGGCGGCGCGAGCCGTGCACGAAGCACGACGTTCCATAGTACGGGCACTTCCGGCGCAGGCAGTCGTGGCTCGTCGTGGTTATCGCGCGGCGCGGCAGCACGCGGTAGTCTATCTTGAGCCCGTCCATGTCGTCGTATTCGGTCTGCTCGATGTACGAGAGCAGCGCCGCGAGCGCGGGCGCCTGCGGCTGCTCCTTCCCGGCGACGAGCCTGGTTTGGGGCCCATCGGAGGCGATGCGGTCGACCCGGCGCAGGCAGGGGTAGTGGGAGAAGCCTTTGAGCGGGGCGAACGTCAACGCGGGCCGCGCGGGGTCCTGCTGGGCCAGGGCCTGGGCCAAGGCGGGCAGCTCGTGGTAGACCAGCTGGTCAAGCAGCGTGTTCGTCTTGGTGGCCACGCCCACGACGATGCCGTTCGCTTGGGCGGTCAACGCAGAGGGAACCAGGTAGGCCATGGATTTTCCCACGCCCGTGCCCGCTTCCACCATAAGGTTCTCCGAAGCGGCGAACGCATCGCGCACCGCCTCCGCCATGGCCAGCTGCTCGGCGCGCGGCTCGAAATCCCCGTACAGCGACCCGACCAATCCCGATTCGGAGAACGCTTGCTCGATGTCGTCGGGAGTTGGGAACACCAGGTCGCGCAGCGGATCCGCGGCGACGTCGTCGGCGTCGAGCTTCTTGGGCTGCTCCGTTTTGCCCAGGCGGTCCCGCCGCAAACCGCGCACCGAGAAATGCAGGTCGGCAAGGCCGATGCCCTCGGCGATGCACGCCAGGCCGTCGGAAGCTTCCGGCGCTTTGAGCGCTTGCGCCGCATCGGCAGCGGGCGCAGCGAGCGCAGCGGGAGCAGTGGGCGCCGCATCCGCAGCGGGCGCCGATGTTTCACGTGAAACATCGCCTTCGCCGGCCTGCTCGGCTGCGCGGCGGTACGCGTCGGCGAACTGGGAGAACACGACTTGCGTGGACCACTGGCCCGGTTCCGCCAAACGCGCGATCTCGCACACGAGCGCCGGAGGCATCGCGGCCACGCCGGCCAGCAGGATGCGCAGGATCGCGCAGGTGGCTTCAACGTCCGCATCCGCGCGATGGGTCGAAAGCGGAGCGCCGAATGCGCGGACCAGGTCCAGAAGCCGATGGGACGTCATGCGGGGCAGCGCGATGCGGGCCAGGTCGAGCGAGTCGATCCAGACGTTCTCGAGCAGCGGGTAGCCGCTCGGATGGCGCGTCGTGAACGTGCGGTCGAAGTCGACGTTGTGGGCGACGATCTTCGAGGTGCCGACGAACGCCGCAAGGCCGGCGAGTGCTTCGGACGGAGACGGGGCGTCGGCCACGTCCTCGTCATGGATGTCGGTCAGGCGGGCCACGTCTTCCGGGATGGGCTTTCCGGGGTTCACGAACGTGACGAACCAGTCCGTGATCTGGCCTTTTTCCATACGGGCAGCAGCTATCTGCGTCAACTCGTCATGATGGTACGAGAATCCGGTCGTCTCCGTGTCCAACACGACAAGATCGCGGTCCAGATCCCCGAAATCGGCAGCGGCGGCGATGTCCGGCAGCGAGGCGTACCGCACGCGGATAGCTTCGGGAGTCCCGTCGCTTATGAAGCTTTGCAGGGTATCGGGCCCCTGCGCGTTTTGATTTTCCATACCGATCAGCCTATCATCTATCATAGGATCGCACAAACCCAAAACACGGTGAATACACGTGTGCGGAAGGCCCGTCCCGTAGGGCTTCGCACGCGCAGCCAAACGAAGAAGGGGAACCGTCCATGCAGGCAGAGCGCTATTTCGGCACCTATGCTCGATTCGAGACCGCCTCGAAGAGGGAGGCGGCCGCTTTGCTAGGCGCAGACAACCTCGTGGGAGACTCGTTCGACATCGTGTTCGAGACGGAGGACGGTTCCACGGTCGCCTGGTTGAGGAACCGCTTCGGAGGCATGATAGGCTATCTCGACCAGGACCTTTCGCGCAAGCTCAACGTGCTATCAGCCCGAGGGTGGAGCCTGAATGCCGTGCTTTCCTTCGTCGCCTTCACCGACACGCCGAAGCCGGGCTTTTATTGGGGCCAAGTTGCTGTCATGTGCTTCGACAAGAAGCATCAGCAGGAATTCGACCAGTTCGTCGAGGGCGTGTCGAAGCGCCTTGCAGGCGGCGTGCGCCCCGATATCGCGCTGGGAGAGCAAGGCGTCGGCAAGGTCATCTCCAGCAAAGGCTCCTGGACACCGAAGGACACGGTGAAGCTTCCGGGGAAAGAAGAAGGCACGGCAATCGTCAAAGACAGCAGAAAGCTATCCGAAAAGCTCATCGAACAAAGCCGGCAGGGCAACAAGGGATGCTATGCGGCCAGCTGGGGCCTGCTTCTCGTCATCATTGCAGGAGCATTGTTCGGACTCAAATCCTGCGGCGTGTTCTGACCCCTCCCCCGCACCCCCCTCCCTTTTTCTCGTGTCGGCTTTTTCGGCGGGAAATTTTCGTCAGGAAATTTTCCCACGCGATGGAGTGGGAATGGAGCCGTATTTGAAGACTGAGTTTGAATGACGGGAACGTAGTGTCCATCACTGACGTGATCGTGGAACTTCGGGAAACTCTTGTCCTACCCGAAGGAATCGCACACTGCCCCAGGAAAGCCCTATGCATGGCAGCGAAGAGCACGGCTCGGCACCAAAGGAGTCTTGGGCCTTTCGAGTCCGCGACCTCTGCTGCTGCACAAAGGCGAGCGTCCTCCGAATACGTTCTCTGCAGACGTTTTCGAAACGAAACCGCAAAAGGTTCCGCAAAGTCAGCACGAACACCCCGCTAGAACATCTGCAAGGAATGTTTCACGTGAAACATTCCTTGCAACTCCCGAATTCGATGGAGGCCCAACGCTCAATCACGCCCATCTCGCGCCCATGCGCTTCGAAACGAATTCACCTGCGCCATATGCCGAATCACGAGAACAGCGCCTTGGCTTTCCCCACTCCGCTTTCTTATGCCTTCCTTCAGAAAACCCTGCTGAAGACGCGGAAACGGCCTGCGGAGCGGAGGCGGCCTTTGCGCAACGCCCGCGACACGCGTTCCAACCGCTCAGGGCCGGTTCGCTTATCGTACGTGAAGAGCGAACTTGATCAAGCGAGTGCACAGCTCGGGAAATGAAATCCCGGCCGCTCGCGCAGCGTCAGGCAGAAGCGACGTCCCCGTCATGCCGGGAATGGTGTTCGTCTCAAGGATCCAACAGGTTCCCTCGTCATCAAGAATGAAATCAGAACGCGACATGCCGCTGCACGAAAGGGCGCGATGCGCACGAATCGCGAGGTCTTTCACCATAGCCGTCGTCTCGTCATCCAAAGGAGCCGGACAAATATGCTGTGAGCCGCCGGGCGCGTACTTCGAATTGAAATCGTAGAATTCGCTCGTCGGGACGATCTTGATGATGGGAAGCGCCTCCAGATCATCGTCTCCTATGACGGCGACGGTAAGCTCCGTTCCTCTCACATACCGCTCAATGAGCACCTCGCCATCAAGCTCGAAAGCTTTCTCGATCGCGTCTTCCGCTTCCGCCGCGCCGTTCACGATGAAAACGCCCAGCGCGCTTCCTTCAGTTCCCGGCTTGACGACGCAATGGGTTCCAATCTTGTCGATGATGGATGCCGCGTTCACCTCTTCCCCTGCTTGCAGAGTGACGGAGGGAGGCGTGGAAATGCCTGCTCGATCGTAGTAGGGTTTCGCTTTCGCCTTGTCCATGGCAAGCGCGCTCGACCAAACCCCTGATCCGGTGTAGGGGAGCCCGATCATTTCCAGAAAGCCCTGGATGGTCCCATCTTCACCATGCTTACCATGAAGACAGAGGAACGCCACGTCGAACGGCTCGTCAATCAATCGCTTCAAGTCGTCGTTTTCTGCAGGATCCAACACCGTCACATCGAATCCGGCTTCGCCAAGAGCCTCACGAGCCCCAGCACCGGAAGCTAATGATATCTCCCGCTCCCCGCTTTTCCCTCCTGCGAGCAGCGCTACTCGACAGTGGCGGGGATCGAAGCAATCAGACATGCGTCCTTCTTTCATCATCGACGATTACGATTGCAGCAGTATAGCAAACCCTTTTCGGGGGAGGAATCCCACCATGTGGAAGACTGAATGTTTCACGTGAAACAGGTATACTGTAGCTATGGACATGCCTATAAAATCATACGCTCTTCCTGAGCTGAACGATCTCATGGCAGATCTTGGTCAGCCTGCGTTCAGAGCAAAGCAAATCGCCCAATGGCTGTACGTGCATCGAGTGCGCAGCTATGATGAAATGACCAATCTGCCCGCTTCGCTTCGGTCGATGTTGTCTGAACGGTTTCCTCTTTTCGTTCCGACTGTCGTCGAGCGTGCCGTCTCCCACGATGGCACGAAAAAATACTTGATCGAATACCACGACGGTGTGAGAGTTGAAACGGTTTCCATCCCTTCTCGGAACGGCGATCGTTTGACGGTTTGTTTTTCCACGCAAGCAGGCTGTCCCATGGCGTGCACGTTCTGTGCCACCGGTAAAGAAGGGTTCGTGCGCAACCTTGCTCCTGGGGAGATCGTCGATCAGGTTCTTATCGCCCAAGAAGACGCTGGACATCGAGTGAGCAATGTCGTAGGAATGGGACAAGGCGAACCTTTCCTCAACTACGACAATTCGCTCGCGGCGCTGCGCATCTTGAACGACCCGAAAGGCCTCGCCATAGGCGCACGTCACATGAGCGTATCTACGTGCGGGTTGATTGCGGGCATCGATCGTTTTGCCCAAGAACCCGAGCAATTCACGCTCGCCATCTCATTGCATGCCGCGCTCCAAGGCGTGCGTGATGCGCTCATGCCGAACGTGGCGCGGGATGATCTGCCGTCCCTCAAGTCTGTTTTGCAATCGTACGTTGCGAAGACGAACCGGAGAGTCACGTTGGAATACATCATGATTCGCGATGTGAACGACACGCAGGAAGCTCTCGATGCGCTTTGTTCTTTTTGCTCAGATCTTCTCTGCCACGTCAATCTTATTCCCATGAACGCTGTCGATGACTCTCCGCTCCAACCATCAACATCTTCTACCGTGCAGCATTGGCTCTCGACGATCCAAAACCGCGGAACAGAAGCCACGCTTCGAGAGTCTCGCGGCTCTGATATCGCTGGAGCATGCGGCCAGCTCAAAAATTCATTCAATTCAAGAAACGAGCAAAACTGAACCGGGCGCCCAAGCTCGCTGGGTCACACTCCTGCACTTCTTCTGGAACCTTGCTTAGGTCATGATCGATGTTTCACGTGAAACATCGATCATGCGCTTTGTGCAATTTCGTGCCTATGCAAACACGCACAGGATTCAAAGCAATGTTTCACGTGAAACATTGTTCCTCGAACATTCGCCAAAGACTACTCATTAAAGACTATTCATGCAGCAGAGAATTTGCAGACTAATTCTTTTGGTCGCTCGAAGCAACATGTATGAAAATTTCCAGCCTTACAAAGAAGAATTATTCAACAACGCCGATCGAATCAAGCTAAACGAATTGAAACTTCTTCTGCACGCAAAAAGGGACCGTGCATACGGCCCCTTTCAAAACTACCAATGTTTCACGTGAAACATGTGTCGAACGAAACTTTCTCGTGATGTTTCACGTGAAACATCACGAAGCAGCAGCGATCAATTCTTCAAAGAGACGCTCGAGATCCTCTTCGTCGGTGAATTCAATCTCGATTTTATTCTTACCATGAGCAGATTTCACCTTGACGTTGGTGTGCAGCACATCTTTCAAAGCCCGTGCAACGGTTTTGTACGTTTTCGGCACGGGCTCTTTCTTCTGCGACGAATCGCTTCGCTTGTTCGAGAACAAACGGGCGATGGCCTCAGCTTCCCGAACTGTCAGCTTTTCTTCAACAAGCTTGTTCGTAAGCTTCTGACGCCCCTCTTTCGTCGGAATCGAAAGAATCGCCCGTGCATGGCCTGCGGTGATCTTCTCCTCGAACAGCAGTTGCTGGGCTTCTTCAGGCAGTTCAAGCAGGCGAAGCGCGTTCGCAACCGTTGACCTGCCCTTCGACATAGCTTGCGCTACTTCGGATTGCGTAAGATTCCGCCGCTCCATCATGCGACGATACCCATATGCCTCCTCGATAGGATTCAAGTCGGAGCGCTGGACGTTCTCTACAAGGGCCAATTCAAGAGCTTGGTCGTCGTCTGCTTCTTTGATGCGCACAGGCACAGTTTTCAAACCGACCAGCTTGCAGGCTTGCCACCGCCTCTCACCAGCTATGATCTGGTATTTTTGCGATCCAAGAGGCCTTACCAAGATGGGCTGGAGCAATCCGTCTTTCTGAATGGAAGCCGCCAGCTCTTCCAAAGATTCCTTCTTGAAATTCGTACGAGGCTGATCTGGATTTGGACTCACGGCGTCGATGGGTACTTCGTCCGTCCTTCGCTGGACAACGCTCTTGATGGTGACGTGAGCCTCCCCGTCGGCAATCGATTCTTCCTGCTCAATCAACTCCGGAGCCTCGTTAACCGGTTCAGCAACCTTAACACTGCTGTTCACAGGCTTATTCTCGCCATTGTTCGGCTCATCGCGCTCGACAAGCGTGCGCTGGGGCGCAGCTTCTATCGGAGCAGCTTCTTCATAAGCGCCGCCGAGCAAAGAGTTCAGCCCTCTTCCCAAGCCGCTTTTCGCAGACTTAGCCACGTTGTATCACTTCCTTTGCCAAATCAACGTACGTTTTCGCTCCTTTGCCCGTAGGATCGTACTGGGTAATGGGCTGGCCGAAGCTCGGTGCTTCAGACAACTTGACCGTACGGGGAATCATGGTAGAGAAAACCGTTTTACCAAAGTAGCTGCGCACTTCGTCGACTACCTGGCGCGAAAGCGTCGTTCTTCCATCGTACATAGTCAACAGCACGCCAAAGATATCCAAAGACGGATTCAAGAGGGTTTTGACACGTTTCATCGAATCAAGAAGTTTTGTCACACCTTCCAGCGCGTAGAACTCGCATTGGATTGGGATCAAAAGCTTGTCCGCTGCAACAAGAGCGTTCACAGTCAGAAGTCCAAGGGAAGGAGGACAATCAATGAATATGTAGTCGTACCTCCCCCGCAAGCTTCCCACGGCATCCTTCAAGCGGTTTTCTCGAGCCATTTCCGAAACAAGCTCCACTTCGGCACCTGCAAGGTTGATAGTCGCAGGAATGAGGTCGAGTCCCTCGCAAACATCAGGGATTATCACGTTCTCAACCGGCACATCGTTCAGCAGGACGTCGTAAATGCAATTCTCAACTTGGCTTTTCTCAATGCCAAGCCCGCTTGAAGAATTGCCTTGAGGGTCAAGATCGACGAGCAGAACCTGCTTGCCCAGCTCGCCAAGAGCAGCTGAAAGGTTGATAGCGGTTGTTGATTTCCCAACCCCGCCTTTTTGGTTGATGATAGCCATGACTTTCGTCTGTCCAACCACATGCTTGACAGGCGCTTTGTCCTTCATCGTTTTTATCGGCGTCGGTGTCACTTCGTGAACGACTTTCGGTTTTACTTCTCGTTCAACGACTTCTACCTGCTCGATGTCAAGTTCGCCTTCAGCTTGCGCATCGTTTTCCGGCTCAACGGGCTTTTCTGCCCGCTTTGCAGTGTCACCTGTCTTTTTGTCTCGTTTAAGACTATCCAGTAGCCCCACAGAGACCCCCTTTCTTAACTGCGATGCCAGTATACCCTGTTTATGTTTCACGTGAAACAATCGTTGGCGAATCAATAACCCCAACGGTTCCCAAACTTCTCTTTCGCAGAATGTTTCACGTGAAACATTCTGCGAAAGAGAAGAAAGCACGCCAAAGAACCGCTAGCTTCTTGATAGTTTCGAGCAAGCAGTGAACATAGCTCTTGCTTGACGCCCGTTATCGGGCTGCTTGAAGAAATGAGTACTATATACAAGGGAAGGAGATGATTCGCATGAGTATAACACGACGACAGACGCTTGCTCAAAGGGCAGCTTACATGAGGACACACATGACATACGCCGAAAGAAAACTCTGGCTCTTTTTCTTGCAGGAATATCCTATGCCATTTGTGGCTCAAAAAGTAGTAGGAAACTACATTGTCGATTTCTATTGCAGAAAAGTACGGTTGAGTATAGAGCTTGACGGAGACTCTCACTACACTCCAAGGCAGAAGCAATATGATCAGACGCGCACGACGTTCCTGGAAATGCTTGAGATAAAAGAACTACGATTCACCAATACAGAAGTGTGTGAAAACTTTTCCGGTGTGTGCGAGTTGATCGACAGGGAAGTGAATTCACGTCGAAACGACGTTAGATCTGAGCAATATTCTTTTGCGAAACTTGCAAGCAAAAGATAAAACCTTCGTTTCACAAGCTTTTGATGTTTCACGTGAAACATCAAAAGCTTGTTCGAAGCATTGAAAAACGATCGCAGATTACAAAAACGCACGATTCTCTAGTGTTTCACGTGAAACACTAGAGAGGACGTTTCTGGGCCAATCCTGTTTTCCTCGGAAGTTTGATTCTTTCCTTCGCAGTTTTTTCGAAGCAGATTATTCTTCGCTGATGATCTTCAAGCGCCACTATTCTATCCGAAATCAATTCCATACCTAGTTTGTCTTGCAATCCTAAAGCATGGTCCAGTTCTTGTTGCTCTACATGAGCTTTATAACAGATAAGGCGTCCTCCTTTTTGGAGAAGGGGTGCGGCAAGTTCCATCAGAATCGAAAGCTGAGCAAGTGCCCGGGCCGTTATCGCCGTGAACGCATAAGGGTAGTCTCGTGCGAGGTCTTCTATTCTTCCCGTATAGGTAGAGACGTTGTTTAATCCCAATTCTTCTATGAAACCATCGAGGATGGCCGTCTTCTTGCCCACCGAATCGACAAGCAGCGTTCGTCTCCCTGTTTCGATAGCGAGTGGTATTCCCGGATACCCTGCAACCAGAGCCGATGTCGGCGTACCAGCCTTCAGGTGCAGCGGAAAGCTCAGGCAAACCTATAAGAGAGTCTTCAACATGCAGAAGCATGCCGTCTTCCCAAGAAGAAATTCTGGTGATGTTCGTGGTTTTATTGGCTTCTATAACCAACTCTAAATGACGTTGCAACAGATCTTCATGCATTGCTTCGCTCCTTCATTACAGAAGCCTAGTATAAAGTAATTGTTTCACGTGAAACAAATCATTTGCTGTTATCTCAGTTCCACTCATTCATACTTCATCGGCAAAACTCCCAAGCTCCGTACAAGTATTCATCCAAAAAGACCGATCACTCAAATTATCGCAGACGAAACAGCACATAGGCGTTTCTGCATAAGCGGGCTCCAAAACAGAGATGTTTCACGTGAAACATCCTCAATAGCCGAACTCTGGAATCAATTTCCCAGCAAGAACAGGAGGGGACGCAGGAGTGGGAGGGGGAGCAGGAGCGAGAGTGAGAAAAAACAGGCTCCACCAACAAAATGCTGCGACACGAAAAAGGCCCGCAGAAAATGCGGGCCTCCGTGTGCTAGATGCGTCTTAACTCAACAGCAGTTATGCTGGCAAGATGACGACATGGCGGGCACTGCCTTCGCCTTCCGAAGCCGTCTCCACCCGGTCATCGTCGCGCAAGGTGATATGAACGATACGCCGCTCGTAAGGCGTCATAGGACGAAGCTTGATGCTCTTATGCTGGCTGGCGGCGCGATTCGCAGACGAACGGGCTATCGACTCGAGCTTTTCCCGCTGGCGGCCCTTGTACCCTTCGACATCGACCACGACCGGATAACGGTACCCTATCGTGCGCACTGTTATGGCCGAAACGAGGAATTGCAAAGCATCCAGCGTCTTGCCATGCCTCCCGATCAGCACGGCAAGATTGTCTCCCGTGATATCGAGGATCAGCTCGCCTTCATCGCCTTCGTACTCGTCGATGGTCACTTCACCCACGTCGAAGTACTTGAGAATGTCCTGCAGGGCCCCGATGGCCGTGTCGGCGATGCGATCGAGCTCTTCGTCCGTCAATTCGACGGGTTCTTCGTCGGCGGTATTCTCAATCTGCTCTTCAGCCATATCCGACTCCTTCTATCGAAAACCGAAAGCCTGGATGTTTCACGTGAAACATCCAGGCTTGCCTATCGCTACTTCTTCTTTTTCGGGCGAGGCTTCTTCGTCTTGCGCGTAACGTCGACTTCTATCGGCTTCACTTCGATAACTTCTTCCTGCTCGGCGTCCCGGCGCTTCATGATGCGCAGCGAGATCCTCTGCTGCGCGATGCCGAGAAGGGAAGATGCGCCCCAGAACAAAAGCACGCCTGCGGGCGAGTTCCAGCTGATCCACAGCATGAACAGGCTCATGACGGCAGCCATGATGATCATCTGCTTGCGCTGGGCGCTGTTGTTGTTCGCCTGCTGCAGCACCATGGGAAGGAACGTCGCGCCTGCAAAGATGATCATAAGGATCACATATGGGATAAACGCGCCAATTCCATCAGCGAACGCCTGCGAAGGGGTGGTGACAAGGCTGGGCACCAGATTGTAGAACTCGTAGGTGGTTCCATGCGTGCGCGATCCCATCTCGTTCAGCACTTGGAACAGCGCGATGAAGATAGGCATTTGCAGAAGCATGGGAAGGCAGCCGGCAATCGGGTTGAACTTCACTTCCGCGTAGAGCTTCTGCATCTCCTGGTTCAAGCGCTGCGGATCGTCACCGTACTTCGTCTGCAGTTCCTGGATGAGCGGCTGCACTTTCTGCATGCCGTACGTCGATTTCGTCTGCTTGTGCATCAAGGGCGAAATCAACACGCGGAATATCACCGTAACCACGATGATAGCCAAGCCCCAGTCGCCGCATACATTGTAGAAGAACTGGATGACGTCGAATATCCAGTCCTTGAATACGTCCCACATACTCAGTTGTTCCTTCCTCTATACCTAAGAGGCCCCATCAAGAGCCCTCCGCCAGCTTCCCATAGGTTGCTGGAGCAAGACCCTCGATCCCGTTTCCCCAAGCTCTTCTCAGGGAACAGGATCGTATCCGTGAGGACCCCCCGGACGACAGCGCAGCACACGTCTCACCGTGAGTTTGAGACCCCGACAAAACCCATAGCGTTGGAACGCGATGAGCCCGTATTCGGAACACGTCGGGACAAAACGACAACAAGAAGGGAACAAGGGAGATATGGCAGCTCGATAGAAGGTGATCAGAAATACCGCGATCCTGCTCGGCAAACGTTTCATGAAAGCCTTCATCTCGCTGGAACCCTATCGAATCTCGGAGCGTTTCAACGTCTCGTCACATGCTTTAAGCACTTTACTATAAGAAGTTCTCAGGATGCCCGACTTCGCGAGAAATATCACATCATAGTTCTGCCAAGGCCCGCCAAGCGCGCGGCACAGCTCCCGCATGCGCCGCTTGGCCCCGTTGCGCCATACGGCGTTTCCAAGCTTTTTGCCCGCAATAAAAGCAACACGACCACCTGGGCCGTGTTGCTTTGCAGGTAACACTATGAATGTAAGATACGGCGTGTGCAAACGCCCGCCACGAGAGAATAGATCAGAGATGTCCTCGCGGGACTTGATGGTCTCCAATCGAACGCTCTCTTATCGCGCTTTACACGCAGAGGCGCTTGCGGCCCTTTGCACGACGAGCAGCCAGCACCTTGCGGCCGCCTTTCGTCGACATGCGAGCGCGGAAACCGTGGCACTTAGCCCTCTTACGAGTGTTAGGTTGATACGTGCGCTTCATAGCAACTTCCCTTTCATGGTTTTTAGAGCAACCCCGAAATTATAGCTCAGGTTACCGTGCAGTCAAGGAAAACTCACAACTGCATATGAAAATGGGAGCAGAAGATGCAGAAAGCAGCAGCGGTACCGGGCGCCTCAACCAAACAACAACGTATTTGGCGCAGGAGCAGGACGGGCGAAGGCTGCGAAAAGGGAACAAGACAAGGGAGAAGCAAGGACGCGCGGCATCTTTCTCATGACGCGGATCCAAGCGAGAACCCAAGCGCGCTCTGATCGCGTCCGAGTGCGCGCCCCAGAGACGGAACGCGAAGAAGATCGGAAGGCTGTTTCGCCCACAGAATGCCGGGAACGGAACGGGTGTTCCGCTTGCCAATGTCAGAAGCCCCTTCTTCATGAAAACGATCGATCAAGCCGAAAAACAAGCCTTCCAGAACTCCGAAGGCTGAAGTTTTCCACTTTTACGAAGCTTTGGATTGTGGAAAATGTTGAAAACCTTCGTTTCATTCGTACGCGAATGTGGAAATATCTAAGTCATTCTGTTTGTCAAGAGAAAGTTGTGACTAATTTTACAAGGCCCTCACCAGGCCCTTAAGCCTTCTCTAAAAGTATATAGCCGTTTGAACAGGTGTTTTATCGAACAATTAAGAGATTGTTCAGCTTGTTTTAAAAGCCTCCTGAACCAAATCTTGACGGAACCGAAAACGTATCGACATGTTGCAATCAAGAAGTAGGCACGTCTGTTCGTCAAGTCGAAGCCCGCGCATTTCAACAATAGGGGGGAGTTTTTAACCATGGGCGTTCTGATTTTTCCGACCCTCTTTCAACGTTTTCAACATTTTCTGAATAAAAAGTGGATAACTTTGAAAACGCCATGTAAAACAAGGATTCCAATTTTATTGAATATGAATAGCTCTTTTTAACTCGTATGAATGTCGCAGGTGGATGGATCATGGAACTAAAAAAGGCTACAATACCCGTGAATGCTTTTGAAAAATGCTGAATATCGAATCTGAAAAACGGAATACCATTGGACAACCAGATTGAAAATGCAGGCAGAAATGATGATTCCGCTGATGGTTACGCAGGGGGCTTCGATTACACCCGCGTGAACGCCGTCGCGAGAATCGCCCTGTACGACGATTTGCGGAGTGCTCCGCGCGTCACCGAGATACAACCGGCCACCACGGCTGAATTCATAGAAAACCTCGCGTCGAAGATATACGAGCAAGCGCGCTCGGCAGGAGGCACCATTCCGTACACGGTCGTGCGCGAAGTCACGGAAAACTTCATACACGCACGCTTCACGGAAATCATCGTCTCCATCCTCGACAACGGCAACACCGTCCGGTTCGCGGATCAAGGCCCCGGCATCAGCCAGAAGGAGAAGGCGCAGCTTCCTGGATTCACGTCGGCCGTCGAGCCTATGAAGCATTACATACGCGGGGTGGGATCGGGCCTTCCCATCGTCAAGGAGTATCTCGACCTATCCCACGGAACCATCACCATCGAAGACAACTTGGGAACAGGGGCCGTGGTCACCATCAGCATGATCCCGGATGCCCAGCCCAAAGCGGAAAACCCGATGGAGCCGGCTTTCCCGCAAGGGGGCTATCCCGGCGCGGCGCCGTATCCGTATCCGCATCAAGGGGATCCCAGAACCTCCCAAGCCGCCCCTTACCATCCCGTCCACGACGGAAGCAATCCCGATCCCCGCATGGGCGTTCCTTCTGGATGGGACCCCGCCCGTTACGGGAGCGATTTCGGGAAAACCCCGCTGTCTCTCGTTCCTCCGCTCAACCAGAGGGAACGCGACTTCCTGCCGATCTTCTTGAGCGAGGGCGCGTTGGGCGTGACGGACATTTCGCGTTTGACGGGCGTTGCACCTTCAAGCACGTACGTCACGCTCTCGAAGCTGGAAGAAGCCGGACTCATAGAAAAGACGGTGGGGCAGAAGAGGATCTTGACCGATCTGGGATATCAGGTGGCAAATTCCTTGTAATCCCACTTTACCGAACGTCGAGGTTTTATATACAATCGAACCCGCGGCATGCTACCGAAGGCATGCGCGACGGGCGCGCGGCCGCACATGCCCCCACCAAGGAAGCAGCATATGAACAACGACAAACTGGAACAAGCTTGGCAGGATGTATGCGGCCAGGTCAAAAGCTACAACAACATAGATCCCTCTCAGATAAACGCGTTTTTCTCCCGTCTGCATCCCCAGGCCATGAGCGAGGGGTTCCTCATGCTCACGGCGGACAACGACTTCATTAAGACATGGATAGAACGCCATTACGTCAATTTCATCAAGAAGGCGCTCGAAGACCTGTACCGCGTGCCGTTCGTCGTGGTCATCGAGGTTGACATATCCTCCGCGGAAGAAGCGCCTCTTCCGTCGGCCGCGCCGCCGTCTTCCAGCGTGCAGGAGCAGCCCCCCGCGCAGCCGATTCCGGACGCTCCGCGCGAGGAATTCCCGGGAATCGGAGATCGGGAAGCCGACGCTGCGGTGCCCTTGGCCGAGATGGAGCCCTTACGTTCCGTCGAGCCCGACCCCGACGAGCTGCAGAGCCCCGATGGGCCCTCGTCGACGCTCACGTTCGAGAACTTCGTCATCGGCGACTCGAACCGCATGGCGTACTCCATGGCCGTCGCCGTGGCCGAGATGCCGGGGAAGGCCCACCTCAACCCGCTGTTCATTTATGGAAAATCGGGGCTGGGGAAAACGCACCTGCTGCGCGCCATCCAGAACTACATCAACGAGACGATGCCGCAGCTTTCCACGATCTACGTCGATTCAGCCGAGCTGCTTTCCGATTACATGGAAGCGAGCGCGGCGCACGACAAGCAGAAATCGAGCTACAAGCATTTCAAAACGCGCTACGAGGAAGCCGACGTCTTACTCATCGACGACGTGCAGTACCTGCAGGGCAAGAAGCAGACGCTCGACATCGTGTTCCAGATATTCAACAAGCTGACCAGCCAAGGCCGCCAAGTCGTGCTGTCGGCCGACCGCGCTCCGAAGAACATCGACATTGACGAGCGGTACAAAAGCAGGTTCAACTCGGGCGGGACGTTCGACATCCAGCCGCCGGAGATCGAAACGAAGCTGGGCATCGTGAAGAGCTTCATCGACGAGTACCGGGAATCGGAGGGGTCGCGCGATTTCTCCATCCCTGAAGACATCCAGATGTACATAGCGGAAAGCTCCAGCTCGAACATCCGCGAGCTGAAAAGCGCCGTCACGAAGGTCATCTACCAGATGACCTTCTTCAACCAGCCCAATCTGACGCTCGACGAAGTTCGCGCGCTGCTGGAGAACCACTTCTCAGGGGGCCCGTCGAAACGGCTCACCATCGCCGACATCCAGAAGGAAGTGGAGACGTTCTACAAGGTGAGCCATGCCGACCTGGTGGGGAAGAAGCGCAACCGCAACATCATCTACGCGCGGCAGATAGCCATCTACCTGTGCCGTCAGATGCTCGACCTCCCATTCAACGATATCGGCAAAAAGTTCAACCGCGATCATTCCACCGTCATGTACTCGGTCACCAACGTCGAGGAGAAGATGAAGGAGAACCGGGAACTGCGCGAGGAGCTGGAAACGCTCAGGCAGCTCATCCGCGAAATCTAGCAGAACGATCCGAGGGCTCTCGAGGTTCGCTCAGGATGGGTGGGGAAGGGTCGTTCAGGGCGTTCGCAAAAGCCATCCAGAGCTTGCGGGGATGATTCGTACGGGCGTTCGGAGGAAAGATGACTCGCAAATGACTGACAACTTGGAGAAAACCACGACAACGATGCTGAAAGATAATGAAAGCAATAATTGCTGTTGAAGGAGGATACCGGCTCTGCACGATCGAATCTGGACGATTTTCGCTTCCTGACATGGCCTGACAATGGTTATCCACATTTCCACCGTCCTTATTATTACTGTTATTAAAACCTTCTATATATTTAAAGACCCATGCAAAACCAAAGGACCGGACCGTCGATCGTCGAAACGCTTCGATTCAATGCTTTCTCGTCGCGCCTCTGCTAGCTTCGTGCTGGATTTTTGCTAGCTCCCTTCAAGTCCGTCGCTTGAGCCAGAAGTTCAAGATTTCCAGACCGCCGCTTCCCCGTTCAAAAATTCCGATCCAAAAATTCTGGCCCAGAAACTCCTCAGGAAATCGGCCAGCTCTGGAATGCTCCCTGTGTTTCCCGAATCTTCGATTGTCACGCTCTACTTTCTTCGATTGTTTCACGTGAAACAATCGAAGGCGAGCCCTGCGTCACGCAGGATGTCTAACCGAAAACGTTGTCGTCTCTGCATCACGCGGTTCATTCAACCTCAAAGCCTCGCCGATGTTTCACGTGAAACATCGGCTGCGGGAGAAAACGCGCCCGCCAAAACGCCCTCGCTGAAAAACTGGAGAAGCGATTGCCGGACAACTGTTGAGCAACTGCCGAACACTTGCCGAGCAATCGCAGGGAGGAAGGATGTTTCACGTGAAACATCCGAGTGAGAATCCCTTGCGAACGCTCGGGACGCCACTACGGCAAATGGTTGATGGCGCGGCCGCTACCCGACGACGTCGCCCGGCGCCGCAGACAGGTATCACAGCTGGTTTTCCTGTCGCTGTTAGCTTTCTCTTATCGCTGTCAACTTCCTTCTATCGCATCCGGTTTCTGTCGCTGTCAGCTCCCTTCTATCGCAGCTGGTTCCTATTGTCCCCAACTTTTCATCTCCGCCGGCTTTCGCGGCTTTCTTCCACACGCACCCATCAGAGAGCCCTGCAAAATTTCGTCACGAAATATTGCAGGGGAGGAAGGGATGAGAGAAGGGATGGGGAAGAGGATGGAAGAGGGGGCGGGGGGAAGGGGGAGGCGGGGAAAAATCTTGTAAGGTCCTCGCGAACGGCGTCTGTTCTTATGCCATACTAAACAACGCGTTCCACGTGATTGCGAGCGAGAGGAAGGGATCGCCTTGAAATTCAGCATCAACCAATCCGAGCTTCAGAATGCGCTGGCCGTCGTGCTCAAAGGCATCGCCACGCGCTCGACGCTGCCCATTTTGTCGGGCATCTACCTTGACGCTCGCGGCGATTCCATCACGCTTCAAGCAACTGACCTCGAACTTTCCATCCAGTACACGGTGGCGGCCCTCGTCGAGGACGAGGGGAAAGTAGTCGTGCCGGGCAAGCTGTTCTCGGAAATCGTGAAGAACCTTCCCGACGCGGCCGTGCATGTCGACGTGGAAGACGAGAGCGCCGTCATCACCTGCGACACCGCGTCCTTCTCCATCAAGACGCTCGACGCCGAGGATTTCCCGGGCTTCCCCCATGTCGACGTGCAGCAGGAAGTTTCCATCCCCTTCTCGCAGTTCGCCTCGATGGTGAAGCGCGTCGCGCGCGTCGTCTCCCGCGACGAGAGCCGCGCCATCCTCACCGGCGTCCTCATCACGGTTGAGGGCTCGCTCCTTAAAATGGTGGCCACGGACTCCTATCGCCTGGCCATCACGGAGGCAGACCTTCCCGGCGCCGAAGCCGACGACTTCCAGGCGGTCATTTCCGGCTCGTTCTTGCAGGAGATCGCCTCGCTGCCCCGCACGGACGATCCGGTGAAGCTGGCTCTGGCCGAGAACCAGATCGTGGTCACCTACCATGAGACGGTGTTCATCAACCGCCGCATCGAAGGCAATTTCCCCAACTATCGCCAACTTCTGCCCGATTCCCACACCACGCGCGTGAGCATGGAAGTGGACCGCCTGGTGGCGGGCGTGAAGCGCACGTCGCTGCTGGGCCAGTCGAGCTCTCCCGTCAAATTCGATATCAGCGTGGCTTCCCAAACCGTTCTGTTGTCGGCGATGACGCAGGACGTGGGATCGGCTCAGGAAACGCTGCCGTGCACGGGCGAAGGCGACGACGTCGAGATCGCGTTCAACTACGCCTACGTGCTGGACGGGCTGGCGTCGGTCGAGACGGATCGCGTGTATTTGGAGGTGCAATCCTCGCTGAAGCCAGGCATTTTCAGAGCTGAAGAAGGCGAGGACTTCCTCTACCTCGTCATGCCCGTGCGCATATCGTAGGGCCTGCGTCCAGGCGGGGATCCGTGGATCTGTCCATCACCCATATCTCGTTCGCCAACTTCCGCAGCTACGAGTCGTTCGACTTGGACGGCATCGGTCCGCTCACTGTGCTGGTGGGTCCCAACGCGGTGGGGAAGACGAACATCGTGGAGGGCATCCAGCTGCTCACTTCGCAGTCGTCGTTTCGCCATCCCTCGGCCGAGGAGCTCGTCCGGTCGGGCGAGCGCTTCGCGCGCCTGCAGGCGGACGTGACCGACGGCAACCGCCAGCTTGCCTTCGAGCTGAGAGTGGAGGAGGGCAGGAAGCGCTTCCTCTTGAACGGGAAGGCGAAGCGCACAGCCGACCTCAAAGGCCTCGTCCCTTCGGTCACCTTCACGCCCGACGACCTGGAGCTGGCGAAAGGGTCGATGTCGCTCAGGAGGGCGTCCCTCGATGCCCTGGGCTCGCAGCTGTCGGCGAACCACTACCTCATCCGCCGCGATTACGAGAAGGTGCTCCGCCACAAGAACCGCCTGCTCAAGGATGAAGCGCAGCCCGCTTTGCTGGAAAGCATCGACGAGATGGTGGTGACGTGCGGCGCCCAGCTTGCAGCCTACCGTTCGGCGCTGTTCGAAAAGCTCGCGCGTTCCATGGCGGACTACTACGGCGAGATCACCGAAGGCCGCGAGCGCTTGCGCGCCTGCTACGTCCCTTCGTGGAAGACGCACGATCCGGCGGTCGCGGCCACGTTTGCGTTCGGCCGCGACGAAGCGCGCGAGGAACTGTCCCGCGCGCTCGTGGAAAAGAGGGCGGCCGAGCTCGCTCGGCACCGCGCGCTCGTGGGCCCGCATGCCGACAAGATAGAGTTCTTCATAGACGGCAAGAACGCCAGCTCGTACGGCAGCCAGGGCCAGCAGCGGTCGGTCGTGCTCGCGTTCAAGCTGGCCGAAGCGTCGCTCATCCAGGACATCCTCAACCAGAAACCGGTGCTTCTGCTGGACGACGTCATGAGCGAACTCGACGAATCGCGCCGCCGCGCGCTCGTGGCCTTCATCGCGGGGGACATCCAAACGTTCATCACCACGGCCAACATCGACTACTTCGACGCCGATCTTCTTTCCTCGGCGCGAGTGGTGTCGCTGCCGCGCGAGGACGCTTCCGTTTTCGGCGGAGCTTCAAGCGAAAACCGCCGATCCGATCCAAAGCGCGGCCCTGAAGAAGGGGAGGCGACGTGAAGAAGATCGGCTCAGGCGTGAAAGAGCTCATGGCGGCGCTGGGAGGAACCGACGACGTTTCGCGCAAGGCGGCGCGCGCCGCGGAGGTGAACGTCGTCTGGAGAAACGCCGTCGAAGCCGTGTACGGGGACGCCGCCTCCTTGGTCCTCTCCCATGTGAACGCAGTCTACATCTTGGATGCGGACGCCGTCGTCGCTGGTTCGCGCGACGGGTCGTCGCGGGCGCGGCCCGCTCCCGAGGCGGGCACCTGCCGGCCGCCTCAATCCAAGAAGCACCACCAAGCCGGCGGCGCCCAGCTTGTGGTGTATTCGGATGACAGCCTCATCCGCTCGGATATCGATGCGCGCCAGGAGTTTCTGAAAATGCGCCTTCGGGAGCAAGGGGAGCACGTGGAGACGTTCAAGATACTCCCTTCGCGTTTCGACATGAAGGCCCGCCATCCGTTCGCCGCCAAGGAAGGCATTGAACGCACCGCACCCGGCTCGCGCCCTGGCGTTGACGAGGTCCCGTCCGAGCCGCTTACCCCCCAGCAGCGCGAGCAGCTGGAGCAGCAGGCGCTGCAAGTGGAGAACCCGTCGGTTCGAAGCGCTCTCTTGAAAGCGATAGATGCCGATATGAAACGAAAATCAACGCGTGATGCGAAAAAAGATGTATAAAATGTAGATCGCCTCTCACAAGGCTTCTGAAAGCCTTCAAACGTGGTGAATTTTCCTAGTATCAAGACCATCGTATGATACAATTTTCAAGTTGGCTTGAAGCTGGTGCCCTCCCCTGTTGGAACCCCGTTCCGCAGCAGGTGCGCCCGCATCCGGGCCGACGGGCGCTGGGAGCTGAAAAACCGGAGTTTCAGCTTCGGAATGTAACGGCCCACGGCGTCCGATTCTCGTGCAACGCACTACAAAAGGAGCATGTCTGTGGCGAACAAACCAGATCATTATGACGGTTCAGACATCCAGGTGCTCGAGGGCCTTGAAGCGGTCCGCAAGCGCCCGGGCATGTACATCGGTTCCACGGGCCCGCGCGGCCTGCACCACCTGGTGTACGAAGTCGTGGACAACGCCGTCGACGAGGCGCTGGCCGGCTACTGCGACAAGATCGAAGTCTGGATACATCCCGACAACTCGATAACGGTCACGGACAACGGCCGCGGCATCCCCGTCGACAAGCACCCGAAAGAGAAGATCCCCACGGTGGAAGTGGTGCTCACCATCCTGCACGCCGGCGGCAAGTTCGGCGGCGAAGGCTACAAGGTGTCCGGTGGCCTGCACGGCGTGGGCGTGTCGGTGGTGAACGCGCTTTCTTCGCGCGTGGAAGTGAACGTGTACCAGAACGGCCAGGAGTACGCCATCGCCTTCGAGCGCGGCAAGACGTCCGAGAAGCTGCACAGCCTGGGCGCGACCAAGAAGCACAACGGCACCACGGTCACGTTCTGGCCCGACGACACCATCTTCACGGAAACGACCATCTACGATTTCGACACGCTGGCGAACCGCTTCCGCGAGATGGCGTTTTTGAACAAGGGCCTCAAGATCATCCTGCACGACGAACGCGCCAACCCCGGAAGCGCCGTGAGCGACCGCGCTCCCGAGCCGCGCACCGAGGTGTTCCAGTTCGCCGGCGGCATCGTCGACTTCGTGAAGTACCTGAACGAAGGCAAGGAAACGCTCAACAAGCCCATCTACTTCGAAGCCGAGAACGCCGACGGAACGGTGGAAGTGGCCATGCAGTGGTCCACGTCCTATTCCACGAACTCGGTGATGGCCTTCGCGAACAACATCAACACGCACGAGGGCGGCACGCACCTGGACGGCTTCAAGCAGGCCGTCACGCGCACCATCAACGAGTACGCGCGCAGCAAGGGCGTCTTGAAGGAGAAGGATTCGAACCTTTCGGGTGACGACACGCGCGAGGGCCTGGCGGCCATCGTGTCCGTGAAGCTGCACGACCCGCAGTTCGAGGGGCAGACGAAGACGAAGCTGGGCAACACCGAGATCCGCCCGCTCGTGCAGAATGCGGTGACGCAAGGTCTCGCGGAGTACCTGGAGGAGAATCCCTCGCCCGCCAAGCGCATCATCAGCAAGGCGACCCAGGCGTTGAAGGCGCGCGAAGCCGCCCGCAAGGCGCGCGAGATGACGCGCCGCAAGGGCGTGCTCGACTCGTTCGCCCTGCCCGGCAAGCTGGCCGACTGCTCCAGCAAAACCCCGGCCGATTCCGAAATATTCATCGTAGAGGGCGATTCCGCAGGCGGTTCGGCCAAGCAGGCGCGCGACCGCAAGACACAGGCCATCCTGCCTTTGCGCGGAAAGATCCTCAACGTGGAGCGCGCGGGCCTGCATCGCTCGCTGTCCAGCGACACCATCAGCTCGCTCATCACGGCCATCGGCACGAACATCGGCGACGACTTCGACGCCGACCAGGCGCGCTACCACCGCATCATCATCATGACCGACGCCGACGTGGACGGCGCGCACATCCGCTGCCTGCTGCTCACGTTCTTCTACCGCTACATGCCCGAGCTCATCAACCGCGGCTACATCTACATCGCGCAGCCGCCCATCTTCGGCCTGAAGAAGAAGAACTCGCGCAGCCCCAAGATCGAGCGCTACATCTACGACGAGAACGCGCTGTCCTCGGTGCTGGCCGAGTACGACGATCCGAACAAGTTCGACGTCCAGCGCTACAAGGGCCTTGGCGAGATGGATCCCGACCAGCTGTGGGAGACCACCATGGAACCCGCCACCCGCACGCTTTTGCAGGTGAACATCGACGACGCCGCCGAAGCCGAGCGCGTGGTGTCCGAGCTCATGGGGGATTTGGTGGAGCCTCGCAAGGAGTTCATCCAGAAGCACGCCCGCGACGTCCGGTTCCTGGACATCTAAGGAGAAGTACAAGTGGCAGACAACACTGAAGAGTTCGACCCCACGGAGGGCCCGGACGGCGCCGAGCGCGACGACGGGCTGGAGGAGCTGCTGGCCCGCGCGGAGGAAGACGCCGAATCCGAAGCAGAATCCGACGACGAGGACGATATCCTGGACGACGTCGAATTAGACGACGAGGCTCCGCGCCCCGGCGCGTTCGGCATTTCCGACGAGGACAAGGCGCGCTCGCTCATCGACACGTCGAAGATGGCGAACCCGCACGGCTCCATCGTGGAAGGCGCGAACGGCGGTGAAGGCACCATCGTGCGCTCGGCGTACCTGGGCAAGGAGATGCAGACCTCGTTCCTGGAATATTCCATGAGCGTCATCGTGGCGCGCGCCCTGCCCGACGTGCGCGACGGCCTGAAGCCGGTGCATCGCCGCATCCTGTACGCCATGAACGAGTCGGGCTACACGCCCAACCGGCCGCACATGAAATCGGCCCGTACCGTGGGCGACGTCATCGGCAAGTACCACCCGCACGGCGACTCCGCCGTGTACGACACCATGGTGCGCTTGGCGCAGCCGTTCTCCATGCGCGTGCCGCTGGTGGACGGCCATGGCAACTTCGGCTCCATCGACGGCGACTCCGCGGCGGCCATGCGCTATACCGAGTCGCGCCTGGACAAAGCCGCCATGGAACTGCTGCGCGATTTGGACAAGGAGACGGTGGACTTCCAGCCGAACTACGACGAGAGCCTGGAAGAGCCCGTCGTGTTGCCGGCCCGCTTCCCGAACCTGCTGGTAAACGGCTCGAACGGCATCGCCGTGGGCATGGCGACGAACATCCCGCCGCACAACCTGGGCGAGACGATCGACGCCACGTGCATGATGCTTGACAATCCGGAGGTCACCACCGAAGAACTGATGAAGGCCCTGCCCGGTCCCGATTTCCCCACGGGCGGCATCATCATGGGCAAGAAGGGTATCCTCGACGCCTACGAGACCGGCCGCGGCTCGCTCACCGTGCGCGCCAAGTGCAAGGTGGAGGAGAAGAAGAACGGCCGCAGCCAGATCGTGGTCACCGAGATACCGTACCAGGTGAACCGCAACCGCCTGCTGGAGAAGCTGGGCGAGCTGGTGCGCGAGAAGAAGCTGCCCGAGATCAGCAACATCCACGACGGCGCCGACCGCCACGGCATCGACATTATCATCGACCTTAAAAAAGACGCCATCCCGCAGGTGGTGCTGAACAAGCTGTTCAAGCACACGCAGCTGCAAGTGGGCTTCGGCGTCATCATGCTGTCGCTGGTGGACGGCGTGCCGCGCGTGCTGTCGCTCAAGGAGATGCTGCACTACTACATCGCGCACCAGGAAGACGTCATCGTGCGCCGGACGCGCTACGAGCTGGCCAAGGCCGAGGAGCGCGCCCATATCCTCGAAGGCTTGATCATCGCGCTCGACAACATCGACGAGGTCATCCACATCATCCGCTCGTCCCAAACGGACAAAGAAGCGGGCGATCGCCTGACCGAGCGCTTCGGCCTGACGAAGAAGCAGACCGACGCCATCCTCGAGATGCGCCTGCGCCGCCTGACCGGCCTGGAGCATCAGAAGATCGAGGACGAGTTGAAGGAGCTCCTGGAGAAGATCGCCTACTACAAGCGCGTGCTGTCCGACGACAACCTGGTGCACGAGATCATCAAGGGCGAACTGCAGGAAGTGAAGAAGAAGTTCGGCACCCCGCGCAAGACGCTTTTGTCCGAGGCTGCGAAGGATCTGGACGTGGAGGACCTCATCGCCGAGGAGAACATGGTGGTCACGGTGACGAAGTCCGGCTACGTGAAGCGCCTGCCGGTGGCTACCTACCGCCAGCAGAAGCGCGGCGGCAAGGGCATGCAGGGCGTGAACCTGAAGGACAACGACTACGTGGAGCACCTGTTCGTGGCTTCGACGCATTCCTACATGCTGTTCTTCTCCACGAAGGGCAAAGTGTACCGCCTGAAGGTGTACGAGCTTCCCGAGGCGGGCCGCCACGCGCGCGGCACGGCCATCGTGAACCTGCTGCCGCTTGAGAAGGGCGAGACTATCAGCGCCGTCATCGCCACGAAGGACTTCCCGACCGACGAGTACCTCATGTTCGCCACGTCGCACGGCATGGTGAAGAAGACGTCGATGGAGCTGTACGACCGCACCCGCCGCGACGGGCTGATCGCCATCAACCTGAAGGACAACGACGAGCTCATCGCCGTGCGCCGCGTTGCGCAGGGCGAGAAGGTGCTCATGGTTTCAAGCGCCGGCAAAGCCATCATGTGGGATGAAAGCGAAGCGCGCGCCATGGGCCGCGACACCATGGGCGTGCGCGGCATGAACGTGCCGCCTATCGCGAAGGTGCTGGGCATGGAGATAGCCCAGCCCGACACCGACCTGTTCGTGATAACCGAAAAGGGCTACGGCAAGCGCACGCCCATCGCCGAGTACCCCGAGCACCATCGCGGCGGCCAGGGCGTGTTCACCATCACCATGACGGAGAAGAAGGGCCTGCTGGCCGCCATGAAGATCGTCGGCGCCGACGACGAGATCATGATCATGTCCGAGGAGGGCGTGGTTGTGCGCACCCCGGTGTCGGGCATCTCGGAGCTGGGCCGTTCGACGCAGGGCGTGTGCGTGATGAAGGCGGCCGAGGACGACCGCGTGACGGCGGTGGCCATATCGAGCCGCGGCAAGAAGAAGAAGGCCAGCGTGAAGCCCGGCGAAGCCGAGGAGCTGGACGAGGATCAGATTGACGATCTTGACGACGCGATGGACGGCGCCGCGGAGGATGCTCCGGCGACGGATGAAGCCGCCGCTGTCGAAGGGGACGTCGAAGAATAGCCCGCCTTCCGTGCGATAGCGCGGAACAGGGATCCTGCAAGGCGAAGCTCTTGGCTGAGCTTGCAGGCAAGCTTGTGAACGAAGCCCGCCTCGGTGCGGACGCGCCGGCCCTGCCTTCCAGGCACCGGCCGCGTCCCGCAACCGAGGCGGGCTTTTCGCTGCCACGGAGCAAGCGCGCTGGGACTGAGGCGGAGTTGCGCTGGACCTGTGCCAGCTATATGCTGGATCGAAAGCACCAGCGCGCTGGGACTGAGGGTAATTGTGTGCTGGGACTGAGGCGGAGTTGCGCTGGACCTGTGCCAGCTATATGCTGGATCGAAAGCGCCAGCGCGCTGGAATCGAGACGGACCCCAACAAGATCTGCGCCGCGCGATTTCTCGGGCGCTTTTTCCTCGGGAAATTTTCCCCGTCTTGGTTCTGCTCTTGATGTTGCCTCCCACCGTGGTGCATGATTTCCGCGCGATCCATTTCCGCGCGATCCATTTCTGCTGATCGATTTCCTTAATCGTTTTCCGGCGACCCGTGTTCAGCAATCCATGTTCGGCCGATTGTTTCACGTGAAACAATCGAATGTTTTTCGCATTGCCGATCAGGTCGGGCCGCATCCCAGCATCCGCCGGCTTGCGCGCGAGGGCGAGTGTTTCACGTGAAACATCATCGATTTGGTATGGTTCACCTGCGATAACGCAATAGAAAAGATCATGAATGAGAAACTCGTGAAGGGCCGGGGCCCTAGGGAGCGCTCTGTTGACGTGCCGTATACTGCACGCTTCGTGAACGACAACCGCGCCCGTTTTCAACGGGGCAACCATGTGAAAGGGCGAACTCCGTGTCGATGGCATCATTGGAACAAGCAGCGCGCGTCCGCATCGCCGGCGCGCGTTCCCACGTCGCAGGCGCACGGTCCCATATCGCCGGGGTGCGCGTCCGTGCGAGCGAGGGAGCGGCTCATGTGCGCGCGGCGCGGAAAGAGCCCGCCGGCAGGGCCCCCGCGGACAGGACGGCGGCAAGCGACGTGTTCGTTCTGTCCGTCCCCCTGTTCATCGAACTGTTCATGCAGATCATGATAGGCAACGTCAATCAGTTCATGCTCGCTCCGCTGGGTACGCAACCGGCTGCCGCGGTGGGCAACGCGCTGCAGATACTCAACATCGTGACCATCGCCCTGTCGGCCATGGGCACGGCGTCAACGGTGCTCATCACCCGCGTGCTTGGCGGATCCTCGTCGAAAGGCTCCGTGTCGGAGATAGCCACGGTGGCGCTCATGGTGAACATCGTCCTTTCGGCGGTCATGACCGTTGTGCTGATAGCCTTCTGGCCGCAGTTCTTCGCATGGCTGAGCATCGACGCGTCCATTCAGGGCATGGCGTCGTCGTTTTTGCTCATCGTGGGATCCACCACGGTGCTGCAAGGCGCGTTCTTCGCGTTCACGGCGCTGCTGCGCAGCTATGCGCGCGCCGCCGACGTGATGAAGGCGAGCCTTGCGATGAACGCCGTCAACATCGCCGCGAGCGCGCTGCTCATCGGCGGCGCGGGCGTCGTTCCGGCTTGGGGCGTCGAAGGGGCGGCGGCGGCGAACGTGGCCGCGCGCATCGTGGGGCTGGCATTCGCCATCAGGCTCGTGCTGCGCCACACCGACGTGCGCATGAGCGCCTCCTACCTGCGGCCGTTCCCGTGGAAAACGCTCAAGCGGATGCTCGGCGTGGGCATCCCCTCGTCGGGCGAGCAGATGAACTACGACATGGCGCAAATCGTCATCCTGTCGTTCATCAATGTGCTGGGCACCACGGTGGTGACGGTGAAAGTGTATTGCTCGATGATAGCCGGCCTTGCCTACCTGTACTCCATCGCGCTTTCGCAAGCCACGCAGATCGTGCTGGGATACCTGTTCGGCGCGGGGAAATTCGACGCGGTGGCCAAGCGCGTGTGGGCAGCCGACCTCATAGCCATCGCGCTGACCACGGCCGTGTCCACGGCCATCTGGTGCAACGCCGATGCGGTGCTTGGGCTGTTCACGGCCGACGCTTACGTGCTCGAACTGGGAAAACAGGTGCTGTTCGTCGAGATATTCCTCGGCGTGGGCCGCGCGCTCAACATCGTGATGGTGCGCGCGCTCATTGCGGTGGGCGACGTGAAGACGCCGGTGACGGTGAACGTGGTGTCGTCGTGGGTGTTCGCCGTGGGCGGGGGATACCTGCTGGGCGTGGGCCTGGGCTGGGGCATCGTGGGCATGTGGATTGCCATGTGCGTGGACGAATGGCTCCGCGCGGGGTATCTGGTAGCCACGTTCGCCCGGGGAGGATGGCGCCGCCGCGCGACCGAAGGAGGCCGCGAATTGACCGCGCCTCCGGAGAAAGCCCCTGTTCCGGCTTCGTTTTCGCCGTGCGCGCATTCGGCGGCTGCGCTTGCGGTTGCGGCCGATTCGCCGGTGCACCTCTCGGCTCAGCGCGGCGAAAATCCAGCGGAGGCTTACGCCGCCGATTCTGCATTGTCTGCATCGGGTGAACGCGAACGCGAACTCGAAATGAACCGCGAATCCGGGCGGAACCGCGGACGTGAACAGGAACGGGAATCCGAACCCGGATGGGAGTCGGAGCCGGTCTCGAACGTGCCGGCCGGCATTCCGCCGACGGCGTTCGCCACGCTGCCGCTTGGATCTCGCCGGCCGAAGGAGCCGGCCGAGGCCGGCCTGTCGGCCGTCATCGCCCTGGCCGCCGCCGACAACGGCGAGCTGGCGAAAACGGTCATGGACGCCGTGTATCAAGCAGTGCTCGCGCTCTGGTGACGGCACCCGGCTTCGAAAGGCCGCCCGCCTCGCAATACCGCCCGGCTTGCGCACTCCGCACACCCGCACACCTGCACGTCCGCATCAACCCCGCGGCCGCGCGCACTGGATCAGCGGCGCTATTCTTCGAAATCGTCGGGAGCGAGCTTCTCGAGGAAACGCCTGAAATCGGCAAGCTCGCGCTCGTCGTCCAGGTTGGGCCGCGACTTCTTCACCACGTAGGGGAACGACGCTTTCTCCAGCACGTGGTCTTCGATGTAGATGGGCGCCTTCTGCCGAACGGCCAGCGCGAGCGCGTCGCTGGGGCGCGCGTCCAAGTCGATGAGGCGCTCGTGCTGGCGCAGGGTCAGGCGCGCGAAGAACGTGGATCCCTTCACGTCGTTGATGACCACATGGTCAACGCGCGCGTCCAGGTTCGTGAGCGCGTCCAGGAACAGGTCGTGGGTCATCGGCCGCGAGAAGCGGGCCTTCTCCAATGCCACGCCCATCTGCGTCGCTTCGTTTATGCCCACCCAGATGGGGACCACGCGGTACTTGTCCGCCTGCGGGGCCTCCTCAATCGGCTGCAGCACGATGATGGAAGGCGCCGGCGCCGACGAGACGATCAACGTTTGAATGTTCACGGGTACCATCGGCGCTCCTTTCAACATGCGGGGTCGATGCCGCGGCGCTGCGATCCGCCGGGCGTTGTTCGTGCGACGATTATAGCGCTCTCGCCAGATTCCTGTCTTTGAGCAGCTTTTCCAACTGCAGGTAGGCGATCGTCTTCGCGCGATGGGGGCTGATCAGGCACAAGGGTATGGCCTCCTCCCGCCTGTTCGCAAACGGCACCATCACGCTTCCCGGAAACATCTCTCCCAGCGAGGGCACCTTCGCCATGAGGCACATGCCGTGCTTGCGGTAGAACAGATCGGCAAGCGCCAAGAGGTCGGTGGGATCCGGCTCGACCACGTCTATGTCGGGGTGTTTCTTCTGGTATCTGACCAGGATGGATTCGTTGAAGTGGTCGAAGGTTTTCGAAGAGATGGCCGGGAATGCGACAATATCCTCCGCCACCACCTCGTCGCGCGCGGCAAGGGGATGGTTCTTCGCAACGCAGATGCCCGTGGGGACGGTTCCCACCGCGAAGCAGTCGAACTCCGGCCGGTTGAGCGTTCCTATGGTGATCATCACATCGCACGCGCCGACGCGCAGCGCCTCCAGCCCGTCTTCGCCCCCGCCGAACGATACTTTGGCTTCCATCCCCAGGCTTTTCAGGAAGAACGCCTCCATGGACGCGCTCGCCCGCTTGCTGTGCCAGAAAACGGGCGAGCACAGCAGCACGCGGAGCGGGCGGTTCTGCCTCACGGATTCGGCGGTCATCATTTCCAGCTCGTGAAACGCTTCCCAAACCGATCGGGCCCTGGGGTAGAACTCCTCGCCGAACGGCGTGAGGTCCACGCCGTCGTTCCTGCGCACGAGCAGGGCCGCCGGAAGCTCTTGCTCGAAGTCCTTCATGGCCTTCGATATGGCTTGGACGGATACGCCCTGTTCGCGCGCCGCCGCCGAGAGGCTTCGGTGCTCGGCGACCGACACGAAGTATTTCACCTGCTTTATGTTCAAGAACCCGATCCTTTCCGACGTGCGCACGCGGAAGGGCGGAGGAGTGCCCTGCCCACGGGCGTCGGCAACCTTCTCGCGCGATGAAACCAGCCGATTTCGAGAACGGAACCAGCGTACCACGTTATCGGGGCTGGTTGTTGACGGAGCGAAGATCGATGGCAAACGATGGGACGTCGAAACCGCAGGGGGGTGGCGAAGCCCGGCATTCAAGGTGGTTCCGGCGCCGTTGAAGCGTCCTGCCGACGGCAATCTCAAGGCAACTTGAAAAAAGGCCTTGACCTTTCGGAGACATTTGAGATACAGTAACCAAGCACTTTTTATGGGCCCGTAGCTCAGTTGGTTAGAGCGCACGCCTGATAAGCGTGAGGTCGCTGGTTCAAATCCATTCGGGCCCACCATTTTTTGCGATAAACGCTCCACCGTGAGCCGAGTTTGCCGGTGGAGCGTTTATTATTTTTGCAGCGCAGTCGTCTTGCCGGGAACCTCTCTGCCGGAAACGAGGCACCCCCGAACATCCGACGGCTCTGCAGCACGCGACGGGGCATTAGCTCAGCTGGGAGAGCGACGGCTTTGCAAGCCGTAGGTCAGGGGTTCGATCCCCCTATGCTCCACCAAGAACAATGCGCGCCCGCTCCCTCTGACCGGTTGTTCGAGGCGAGGGGACAAACGAAGCGCATGGAACATATCGAGAGCCCCGAAATGGGGCTCTCGCCGTTTTCAGGGTCTTCCGACCGTGCGCCGTCAAACCACCGTTGGCGCACGCCGCTGTGCGCGGCCTTTCCAGCCGGCCCGCTTGCAATTGGGTTGAAGGGGGCCTCCTCGTTGAACGGGAGGTTTCTCCACTGAAGGGAAGCCTCCGTGCAAAGAGAGCGGGTTCTTCCAGAAGATCGGCCGGCGCCGTGCTGAATCGGAAATGACCGAAAACGCGGTCGAATGTGCAGTCCGCGGGGCCGATCCGCGCCCTTTGCGCGCCTTGGTCGCGCAAAACGCCTGGTCGCGAAATTCGCGCGCTCGTTTTCGCGCCCTGCGACTGCGCATTCGACCGTGTTTTCGGTCATCGTCGGTTCGGCGAGCACCGAGCTCGCCCATGGGAAGCGGGCGCGCGTTTCATCCTTTACCCGCTCCCTTGCCCAGCGCGTGCATTCTGTGGGCTCGCCCCGCCATCCCTTGGAGCCCGTGCGCGCCGTGATAAAATCCCACTTTGGACTATCGATCGCGAAACCGCACATGAGGAGCCATGAACCGAACGGAAGCACTGCGCATCTTGGGGCTTGACGAAGACGCCACGCCGGAAGACATCAAGTCGGCATACAAGGAGACGGCCCAGATCCTGCATCCGGACCGGTTCGCGAGCAACAAGAAGCTCCAAGACCGTGCGACCGAGCAGTTCAAGAACCTGCAAGAGGCGTACGAGTACCTCACCTCCGGCCGCGGCGCGCGCGGCAGCCGCGGATCGGCCGGCCCCTCCCGCGCCTCCACGGCGGCCAGCACGTTGGAGGCCCGCATGGCCGGCATCGCCGCGGCGCGCACGCAGTTGGTGAAGCAGCGCGACGTCGTGTACGACGAGCGCCGCAACGGCATCGCCATGACCGCCATCGGAGCCATCGTGGCGCTGCTCGCCGGCAGGCGGCCCTTCGGCATCCTGGGCATCGTGGCCGCCATCGCCAGCGCGGCCGCGGTGTGGGGCATCGTGCAGATCGTCTCGTCCCAACGCACCATCAGCACCCTGAACGAGCATATCGACGAGCTGAACAAAGAGGAGCGCCGCCTGGGCGAGGAGCTGGACGAAATGTGACCCCGTTTCCGCGCGGAACGCCCCGCGCCCGCCCGCCGCGCGTGGCGGTGCCGTGGCGCAGCGCTTCCGCAGCCGGCGTTCCGGCTGTGACGGAACGGGTGGCGCAAGCACCGCCCCTCGGGAACGCCCCGCGCCCGCGCCTCCGCCGCCCGCGCCGCCCTCGGCCAGCGCGGCGACGGCTTGCACCAGGATCATCGTCGCGCCCCGAAGGCGCGGCTTGAATAGAAAGAAGAAGCAAGGCATGAAACAAGAGAACATCCGCAACGTCGCCATCATCGCGCACGTCGACCATGGCAAGACCACCATCGTCGACCGCCTGCTGTACACCTCCGGGGTGTTCCGCGAGAACCAGCAGGTGGAGGAGCGCGTGCTGGACAGCAACGACCAGGAGCGCGAGCGCGGCATCACCATCCTGTCGAAGAACATCTCCGTCACCTACAACGGCGTGAAGATCAACGTCATCGACACGCCGGGCCACGCGGACTTCGGCGGCGAAGTGGAGCGCGTTCTGAACATGGCCGACGGCGCGCTGCTCATCGTGGACGCGTTCGAAGGCCCCATGCCGCAAACGCGGTTCGTGCTGAAGCACGCGCTGGAGCTGGGGCTGCGCATCGTGCTGGTGGTGAACAAGATCGACCGCCCGGGCTCGCGGCCCGAAGAGGTGGTGGACGAGGTGTTCGACCTCATGGTGGAGCTGGAGGCATCCGACGACCAGCTGGACTTCCCGGTCATCTACACCAGCGCCATGAACGGCTACGCTCGCTTCGACCCCAGCGACGACAACATGAACATGCTGCCGCTGCTGGAAACCATTCTCAAGGAAGTTCCCGCGCCCGACTGCGAGCCCAACGGCCCGGTGGCCTTGCAGATTTGCACGGTGGACCACTCCAGCTTCGTGGGCCGCATCGGCGTGGGTCGCCTGTTCTCGGGCACCATCCACAAAAACGAGCCGGTCCTGGTCATCAAGAACGACGGCACCCGCTACAACACCAACATCAAGCAGGTGTTCACCTTCGAGGAGCTGGGCAAGAAGGAGAAGCCGGAAGTGCACGCGGGCGATATCGTGGCCGTGGTGGGTGTGGACGACGCCGACATCGGCGACATGGTGACCAGCCGCGACAACCCGGTGCGCCTGGATCCCATCGAGGTGGAGGAACCCACGATGGCCGTGGTGTTCGAGGCGTCCACCAGCCCGCTCGTCGGGCGCGAGGGCGAGATCGTGGGCGCCCGCCAGCTGAAGGAGCGCCTCATGCGCGAGGCGGAGAGCAACATCTCCATGCGCATCGAGGAGTTGGAGGACAAATCCGGCGTGGAAGTGGCCGGCCGCGGCGTGCTGCACCTGTCCGTGCTCATGGAAACCATGCGCCGCGAAGGCTTCGAGTTCCAGGTGGGCCGCCCGCGCGTGCTCATCAAGAAGGACAAGGACGGCCGCAAGCTGGAGCCCATCGAGGAAGCCTCGGTGGACGTTCCCAGCGAATACGCCGGCAAGGCCATCGAAGTGTTCGGCAGCGCCGGCGGCGAGATGGCCGACATGTTCCAGCGCGGCGACCAGACGCACCTCGTGTTCAAAATCCCCACGCGCGGAACCATGGGCCTGCGCACGCGCCTGCTGAACGTCACGCGCGGCGAAGCCACCATGTTCCACCACTTCAGCGAGTACGGCCCGTTCCGCGGCGACTTCAACGGCCGCAAGAACGGCTCCATGATATCCATGTCCACGGAGAAGAGCGTGGCCTACGCGCTGGACGCGCTGCAAGAGCGCGGCCGCCTGTTCGTGGGCCCCGGCGAGGACTGCTACGAGGGCATGATCGTGGGCGAATCGGCGAAGGAAGGCGACATGGTGGTGAACATCGCCAAGTCGAAGCAGCTGGGCAACCAGCGCTCGTCGGGCGCCGACAAGGCCATCTCGCTCACGCCGCCCATCACGTTCACGCTTGAAGAGGCGCTCGAGTACATCGAGGACGACGAGCTGGTGGAGATCACGCCGAAGAGCATCCGCCTGCGCAAGCGCATCCTGTCGGCCACGCAGCGCAAGAAGGCCGCCAAGCACTAGGCCGCCGGAGGGCGGGGGCGGCCCGGGGAGGGGCGCGGGCCAGCCCCGACTTCGCCGCCGCCGTCTGCACCTCCGTTGCTCAACCGGAATTGACATTGAGCAAGCCAGCGCATGGTCATCCTGAGCGAGCGTAAGCGAGCCGAAGGATCCCGCGCGGCGGCAGCCGGGCGCCTCCGGTTGGCACCGCGCGGGATCCTTCGGCTCCGGCGGCCCGCGCCGCTCATCGCTTCGCGATGCCTCCCTGCGCCCGCTCCGCGTGCTCGGGAGTGCAACAGTCCGCTGGACTGTTGCATGCTCAGGATGACAACCTGGCCGGGCGCATGTCGATGCTGGCTCGGCAGCGGAATCGGCTTCTCGCGGCAGGTTTTGACGATAATCTGCCATCGCGCGGGGAGCCATCCGGAAGCCAGATTTCCCGCTGTCCCGACGACCAGGCAAAACGGTGAGGGCCGAAACCGAGGGCGGCGCGCACGGCCGAATCGGCCCCTTCGAACAGCAGATTACCGTTGTTTTCTGCCACGAGCGGGGGGTTCCGGCGCACGCAAGGCCCTCGTCACCGCTCGCGCTCCGCACCCAAATCAGAAATGGCCGAAAACGCGGTCGAATGTGCAGTGACAAGCGCCGAATTCGAGTGCGAGAATTTTGCGACCAGGCATTACGCGAAGCAACAGCATGCGAAGGGCGCAAATCAGCCGCGCAAACTGCACATTCGACCGCGTTTTCGGCCATCGGCGGTTCAGCGCACTCCCCGCCTGCGCGCGGGTCCCCAGCTCCTCCCCCGGTCTCGCTCCCGCTTTCCCCATCCCTGCTCCCGGCTTCCGCTTTCCGCACCCCCGGCTTCCATCCGCTCCCGGCTCCGGCTCGCCTCCGGTCCTGGTCCCCGCTTTCCGCACCCCCGTTCCCGCTTCCGCCTCCCGGCTTTGCCGCCGTCTGCACCCCCGCTCGCACCATCGCCTCCGACTCCACCCGCACCCCCCGCCCGCGCGGCCAAGGCTTCGCCTCTCGCACTCCGCCCTCTGCGGAGAGCCGTTTTACAACAGGGCGTTCTCCACATATCGCACCGGGAGGACGGTCCCGCACGGGGCCGTCCTTGGTTTCCGCTCCCCGGCGGTGTGAAGCGAAAGTGGGCATATTGTGCAACGGGGTACCCCGTTTTTCACGTGTGCGAAAATACGACGCGATACGTATTCATGCGCCGTGCCGGACGAGGCCTGTCGCCATGTCGCATGTTCGAGGGAAGGGTCGTATGAAGAAAACTCACCTTTTGAAGTCCGTCTGCGCCATGGGGCTGTTGGCCGCATGCGTGTGGGGCCTCGCCGGCTGCGCGAGCAACGAAGAGGCGTCGAACAGGACGGGGGGCGTGGCCGCCACGGTCGACGGCGTCGAGATTCCCGAAGACACCATCACCGATTACGTGGAGGACAGGCTTCGCGTGCAGCAGGGCCTGACCGAGGAGGACGCGTGGGGCGAGTGGCTGGCCCAGAACAGCTACACTCCCGAGTCGCTCCGCGAGGCGGTCATCGACATGTACGTCCAGCGCCAGCTCATCGAGAAGGGCGCCGAGGAGCGCGGCATCACGGTGGACAGCTCCGAAGTGGACAGCAACATGGAGTCGATGAAGGGCTACTACGACAGCGACGAGAAGTGGCAGAGCGCGCTGGAGCAGGCCGGCTGGACCGAGGACGCCTACCGCTCCGAGATCGAGCTCAGCCTGAAGATCAGCAAACTGCAGGAGACGTTCGCCAGCGACGAGGAGCCCAGCAGCGAGGACATGCTCAGCTACGCGCAGATGTACGCTTCGGCTTACGACGGAGCGAAGCGCTCGTCGCACATCCTGTTCAACTCCGAGGACGAGGCGAAGGCCCAGGAGATCCTCGACAAGATCAACGCCGGCGAGCTGGACTTCGCCGAGGCCGCCAAGGAGAACTCCACCGACACGGCTTCGGCCGAAAAGGGCGGCGACGTGGGCTGGGATGCAACTTCGTCGTTCGTCGAGGAGTACACCACCGCGCTCGACGGCCTTGAGAAGGACCAGGTGAGCGGCTTGGTGACGAGCCAGTACGGCATCCACATCATCAAGTGCACCGACGTGTTCACCGCGCCGAAGACCACGGGCGAGGACGGCACCGAGACGGTGGAGATAACCAGCATCGACCAGATCCCGTCCGAGTGGGCCGACTCCATTCGCGAGTCGCTGAAGTCGCAGGCCCAGACCACTGCCTATCAGGCTTGGCTCACCGAGGCGCAGGAGAACGCCGACGTCGTCATCAACGACATGCCGGAGGGCCTGCCGTACTACGTTGACATGTCGAAGTACCAGACCGACGAGGGCACTGACGGCACGGACGGCACTGACGGTTCGGGCGACGGCACCGACGGCACTGACGGCACAGGCGACGGTTCCACCGACGGCACCGACGCGAACGCCACTGACGGCGCGGACGCGAACGGCGACGGCGCGGACGCATCCGACGGATCGACTGACGGTTCCGGCGACGCCGACGCGAACGGCACCGATGGCAACGCCGACGCCGGGTCCTCCGACCAGTCGGGCGGCCAGCCCGCGGAGGCCGCGTAAACGCATGAGCACCGCGCGCACGACACCGTCGACGCAGCTCGAGGCACCGTTTCTGGAGCTTGCCGCCGCGGTGGTCGTGCGCGCGGGCATTCCCATCCTCTCCATCGATTCGCTGCGCATCGCAGCGGGAGAGCACGTGGCGCTGCTCGGTCCGAACGGATCGGGGAAGTCCACGTTCGTGAAGCTGATCACGCGCGAGATGCTGCCGCTCCATCGCGAGCAGCCGCCGGTGCGGTTCAAAGGCCGCGCCCGCGCGACGCTCGCCGAAGTGAAGCAGAGCCTCGGCATCGTGTCTTCCACCATGCAGGATCAGATAACCGCGCACCTTCCCGTGGTGGACGTGGTGGCAGGCGGCCTGTTCGGAACGCTCGGCATTCCCCGCCAGGTCAGCGACGCGGATGCCGATGGGCCGCGAACCCGCGCGAACGAGGCGCTGTCGCTGCTGGGCATCGACGGCTTGGCCGAGCGGGACGTCATGACGCTCTCCACCGGCCAGGCGCGCCGCGTGCTCATCGCTCGCGCGCTCGTGCACGATCCGGACACGCTCGTGTTCGACGAGCCGTGCACCGGCCTCGATCCCGAAGGCATGTACTACGTCCGGTCCAGCATGCGCCAGCTCGCGCAACGGGGAACGGGCATCATCCTGGTCACCCATTATCCCGAAGACGTCATCCCCGAGATCAAGCGGCTCGTGCTGCTGAAAGAGGGAGCCGTGTTTGCCGACGGCCCGAAGGACCAGCTTCTCACCGGCCAGGTTATGAGCGAGCTGTTCGAAGTCCCGCTGCACGTGCGCCGCACGGTCGGCAGGCTGGATCGTCCGCCGCACGGGTGCGGGGCGGCCATGCCGCCGGATGGGAAAGGTGCCGCCGCCCGCTCCGGCAGCGCGCCCGAAAACGCCGCGACCCCAACGAAGCTCCGCGACGACGGTGCGGCCCCGCACGGCGACGCCGCGGCTCCGGCGAATTCCCCGGCGCCTCCTGGCGAAAGCGCCGCACTCCCAACGAAGCCACGCGGCGACGCCGGGACCTCGAAGAATCCTCCGGCGCCCCCGCGCGAAAACGGCGCGGCCCCCACAGGGCTCCCAGTGCCAGCGAGCGAAAACGAAGATGCTCATGGAGAGGAATATTTCTCGCTTGTGAGCGTTTATTAGCTGTTGTATACTACGTAGCTGCTGCATGATCGCGCTGCGCGCGGTCATGGCCAAGCGAGCGGAGAGATGACCGAGCTGGCCGAAGGTGCACGATTGGAAATCGTGTGTGCGCCAAAAGCGTACCTAGGGTTCGAATCCCTATCTCTCCGCCAGATTTGACAACCCGGGCGACCGCGCGAGAACACTCCTCGCCGGTCCCTTTTCCAGAACGGCGCCGTTTCGCGGCGCGCATGGCCGATCCCCGAACCGGTTCGGCCCCATCCCTGCGGAGGGGTGGCAGAGTGGTCGAATGCGGCGGTCTCGAAAACCGTTTCACCGGTAACCCCGGTGACCAGGGTTCGAATCCCTGCCCCTCCGCCAGTATGAAATCCCCTTCCGGTAATTACCGGGAGGGATTTTTTATCGCTGATGACCGAAAACGTGGTCGAATGTGCACTCACCGAACGCAAAACCGAGTCCGTAAGTTTCGCGACCAGGCGTTTTGCGCGCTCAAGGCGCGCGAAGGGTGCGGATCGGCCCCGCAGACTGCGCATTCGACCGCGTTTCCCACCATCTCTGATTCAGCCGCCATGGGCGGTTCAGCAGCGGAATCGGCTTCTCGTGGCAGGTTTTGACGATAATCTGCCATCGCGTGGGGAGTCATCCGGAAGCCGGATTTCCCGCCGTCCCGACGACCAGGCAAAACGGAGAAGGCCGGAACCGAGGGCGGCGCGCACGACCGAATCGGCCCCTTCGAACAGCAGATTATCGTCGTTTTCTGCCACGAACGAGGGGTTCCGGCGCCCGGCCACTGGAAGGATCCGCTCCCTTCGTGAAAAGGCCTCCCATTCAGTGAACGGTCCTCCCATGCAGCCTAATGGCAAGCGGACCAACTCGAAAGTCTGCGCACGCCGGTGTGCGCTGGTGCACATCGGTGCGCGTCAACGGCGGTTTGACAGCGGATCATACAAATCGAGGTGAATTCGCTTCGGAGCATGCCAAAACCCTGGCAAATGTGACAGGGTTTTGGCATGACGAAGTTCGACAACATATACGATGCGGCTATGGACAACTACGGGCTGATAACCGCCGCCGAAAGTCGATAGGCTGAGCGGGTAAGGGGGCATGGCCCTCAAAGATAGGGCTGCGCTTCTGACAGGCGCTTTCATGGTCAGGCTTCTATCCCTTCGAGCCCGGGGTGTCCCTGGCTTGTCTTTTGAGGGACCAGAGCCGATACCGGAGATTCGAATGCCTGCTCCTCCGCCAGTTTCGTCGAGCAAGGGCCTTCGGGCGCTTCTTCGTGGTCGCGCCGGGCGAAGGGAACGGGCGCAGTCGATCCGTTTCCGATACCGCCGCTTCCTCGCGACGCCTTCGCTTCCAACCGTCGCGTCTTCGGTTCCCCCGCGCTTTCCTTGCCACGCCTTCGCCCGCCGATGCCGCACCTTCGCTTTTCCCATCGCGACCTCGCTTCGCCCGCCGATGCCGACCGTTTACCGGTCGAAGGCCCGGCGTTGGGCGCTTCCCGCCGGGCGCACACCGGCGGACCTGTGCTACCATCTGCGACCCGATGGGGGGAACGCGCGCGGGGTTCTCCTCGAAGGCCGTGCGGAAGGAACGCTCATGGACGAGAAGAACACCAAAGGAGACCAGCAGGAGAAGCCGGAGCGCGAGCTGCAAGGCGGCGCCTGGCCGTCCGATCGCGCGGTGGTGGCCATGTCGCGCCAGATACTGCACGACCATTACGTGACCCGCGACATCGACGCGGTCATGCGGCACATGGCCCCCGACATAACCTGGATAGGGCCGCTCGCCTGCCAGCGCGCCCGATCCGCCGAGGACATGCGGCGCCTGTTGGAGCCGGAGTACGGCACGCCCGTCGAGATGTTCGACGACACGTGGGGCTTCCGCGCGGTGGGAGGCGCCCGCATGGTGGTGGGAACGTACGGGGCCCGCGTGCCGGGAAGCGCCGCCGCCAGCGTCGAGTTCCTCCAGTCCGCCACGTTCGTTTGGGCCATGACGCCTGCCGGGCCGAGGGTCGTGCACCTCCACCTGTCCAACGCCTACGATGTGCCCGCGCGTCTGGATGCGCCGGCTCCGCCGGACGATAACGCCGTCGACTACGTGGTGGACGTGGTGGCGCCCCCGGCGGCCGGCCGCGAGCGGCTGCGCTTCGAGATGCCGGGCGGCGAGGTGCGCTACGTGGCCGACGATCGCGTGCTGTGCCTTGATGCGGCGGAAGTGGGCTGCACAGCCGTGTGCGAAGGCGGTTCCTTCGCTGAACGAGAGCGCCTTGCCCACGTGGCCGAACGGCTTCCTTCTTGTTTCGTCCAGGTGCACCGCAGCTGCATCGTGAACGCGCGCCGCGTCACGGCGATGCGCCGATTCGAGGTTGTGCTGGACGACGGCTCCACGCGCCCGGTGGCCGAACGCCGCTACCTTGAAGTGGCCGAAGCGGTCGAGCGCGCCGCAGGTCGATCTCTGCGTGAAGGATAGCCGTCTGCGCAGGTCCCGTTTGGCTCGGGCGGTTCAAGGACTCCCCCCCCGCGGCTAAAGCGCCCCTGCGCTAAACCGCCGATGACCAAAAACACGGTCGAATGTGCACTCGCCGGGCGCGAATTCGAACACGCGAATTCCGTGACCAGGCGTTTTGCGCGATTGAGGCGCGCGAAGGACGCGAATCGGCCCCGCAGACTGCACATTCGACCGTGTTTTCGGTCATTTTTTGGTTCGGCGCGCGCCGCGCCCGCACGTGGGTCGCATGCGCCCGACCAGGTTGTCATCCTGAGCATGCAACAGTCCAGTGGACTGCTGCACTCCCGAGCACGCGGAGCGGGCGCAGGGAGGCATCGCGAAGCGATGAGCGGCGCGAGCCGCCGGAGCCGAAGGATCCCGCGCGGCGGCAGCCGGGCGCCTCCGGTTGGCACCGCGCGGGATCCTTCGGCTCGCTTCGCTCGCTCAGGATGACCATGCGCTGGCTTGCTCAATGCCAACGGCGGTTTAACGTAGAATGGTTTGGCACGCCCACACCCCACGCCCACCCCGCCCGCGCGCCCGCATCCGCACCCCGCTACCTGCCTCCCGCGCCCGCGGCTTCATCGTGCGGAAATTTTGCCCGAACCTGATCCGACCCTAGCGCGAATCCAGCAAGCATCCAGCAAGCATCCAGCACGAACCAAGCAGGGATCCAATTCGGTAAAATACCTGCTCAAAAGCCAAAATTTGCTCTTGAGAACCAGGAGGAAATCGTGGTAGTCTCTGCCCATGGACATCGTCATAGGACATGAAACGGCTCTTGAATTTTGGCGCTCGCCTCGCGGCAACGCGCTGTTCCGCGCGGGCGCGCTGAAACGGAAGGTGCCGCCGTCGTTTCTTGAAGCGCCGGCTTCGCGCCCGGCGATGCGCTTGCCGGTCGCAGTCAGGACGGACCTCGGAGCCCTCGCTTCCTGTTTCTCGCAAAAGCCCCTGCATCTTATCGTGCCGCACGCCGCGTGCCGGACGCGCCGCAAGGACGTTGTCTGCCACGTTATGACCGGCAAGGTTGCGACCAGCCATTTCTACAAAATAGCCGAAGGTGTGTATGCCTCCTCGCCCGAGGCCGTTTTTGCCCAGGCCGCCGCTGTGCTGCAAGTTGAGCATCTGATCCAGCTGGGGTTCGAACTGTGCGGCACGTATCGAAGGTCGCCCCTCTTTGAAGGAGGATGCGCCTTCGACCAGCCCGTTCTGGCGAGCGTCGCCGCGCTTGGCACCTGCTTGGAAGCGACGCCCGGCGCGCGGGGAGGGGTCGCGGGCCGTCGGGCGCTTCCCTACGTGCTGGCCGCATCGGCGTCGCCCATGGAGACCGTCGTGGCCATGCTCCTGTGCCTCCCGCCGCGATGGGGCGGCTACGGGCTGCCGTTGCCGCAGATGAACGACCCAGTTTCCATACCTTCGGGCGTGAGGGGCGTCGGGGTGGGGCGAACGGCCCGATGCGATCTGTATTGGAAGTCCGCGAAGCTGGACGTGGAATACGACGGCCGCGTGCATGATTCTCCAAACGAGCACGCCCGCGACGCCGCACGCCGGACAGCGCTCGGATACAAGGGAATCACCGTGATAACCGTGCGCCGGGAGCAGCTGTACAGCCAAGCGGAATTCGACAAGATGGTCGTTGCCATAAGGCGGCATCTGGGTGTCCGCGTCCGCCCGCAAGCCTCCGACTGGCAGCGGAAAATGATGAAGCTGCGCGCCACGATTCTGCCCTAGCGATTCTGCTCCAGCGTCTTCGATCTTCCGCGTTGAACCGCCCCGCCCGCGCTCGATCTGCAGCGGATGCCCCGGCCCCACTGCGCGCGCTCGCTCTGCTGAGAGCGCCCCCGGCCTCAAACCGCAGGTGACAGAAAACGCGGTCGAATGTGCACTCGCCGAGCGCGAAATCGAGCACGAAAATTCCGCGACCAGGCGTTTTGCGCAGCCAAGGCGCGCGAGGGGCGCGGATCGAGCCCGCAGACTGCACATTCGACCGCATTTTCGGTCATTTTCGATTAGCCGGCGCCCCCCCGGCCCGGCCCCGCCGGCGCCGCCGGGCCCCCGCCCCCGCCCCGCCGGGCCGGGCCCCCCGCCACGTCTGCGCGCCCGCATCTACCCTGGGGGTCCGCATCCTGCGCCCCCTCGCTCCTCCCTCGCGCTCATTCGCCTTGCAACCTGCGCACTCGAGCTCCGCTTCCTCGCGCGCACCCCCGCGCTCCGTACCTGCGCGCCGCACCCGCACTACGCGCCTGCACGCGCGCGTCTCGCTCCGGCCTCAAACCGCAGGTGACAGAAAACACGGTCGAATGTGCAGTCGCCGCGCGCGAAACCGAGCACGAGAATTTTGCGACCAGGCGTTTTGCGCGGCCAAGGCGCGCGAGGGGCGCAAATCAACCCGCAGACTGCACATTCGACCGCGTTTTCGGTCATTTCTAATTAGCCCACCCCTGCACCTACCCGCATCCGCCCCCTACACTCCGGGCCTGCCCACCCGCCACGTCTGCGCCCCGGCCCGTCCCTCGCGTTCCGCGCACCCCAGCACCCCGCACCCCCCCGCACCCCCCGCACCCCGCACCCCGCACCCCGCACCTCCGCGCGACCCTGCGCACCCCTGCGCTGCCGTCCCTGCATTCGCTGTTTGCAATGCACATCAAGCAACTAGGAATTACCCTTATGTACTGGGAAGACGTTGTGCGCCTCCCTGGCCGTTCAATAACCCAACCGCATGGGCTATCTGCGTTTACGTTGCCACCGGCTGCATTCGCGTAGGAATTAACTCCCCGGGGTTGTATTTGAAAAGTCCCTCCTCGATGATCGACATCAACGAGATATTGAACATGCAGCAAGGGAGGGGATACGTGTATCTCTTCCCTTGAGGCGTCGTTGGTGCCGGTTCGTGGAGAGACCGTTGCCAACCGATCGAAAGCGCAAGGGGCGAAGGACATGGGTAACCCGTTCAAGAGGCAAGGCACGTCGAACACCGCACGCGGTCGTGCCGTCGCTCGCGGCCGTGTCGCCGGGCACGGCCTGGCCGCCGCTCGCGGCCGTGCCACCGGGCACGGCCCGGCCGCCGCTCACGGCCGTTCCACCGCTCGTGGCCGTGTCGTCGCTCGTGGTCGTGCTGTCGCTCGCGGCCCGGTCGCTGCGCACGGCCCGGCCGTCGCACGCCGCGGCTCGTGGAAGGCTGCCCTCAACAAAGCTCTGTCCGTCACGCTGTCGTTCGTCCTGATCGTCACGATGAGCCCCATCTCCTCCGTCGAAGCTCTTGCCGTAGAAAAGTACGACGAGGCTAACCAAGCAGGGGGGGGCTTTAAGCGAATCGGGCGCCGAAGGCGCCACGGGTTCAACCAGCGAAAACGCCGACGCGCAATCTCCTGAAGAAGGCGCATCCCCCGAAGGCGACGCCGCGGGTGGACTGGACTTCGGCCCCTCCGCCGGCTTCGACGCAATCGCGAACGGCGGCACTGCCACGAATGCGGATTCCGCCTCTCCGCAGCCAGAGCCCGAAGCCGTGTACGCCACCTGGCGCGACGTGGCCGACGCCGTGGAATCCGGCAAGCTGGAAGGCGAGGGCTTCCTGCCCTCCGGCACCGGCGCCGTCGCCGATCCCTACATTATTAAGACCCCCGAGGCCCTGGCCTGGTTCGCCTGCCTGCGCCCCCAGGCCGCCGCGCGCCTGGCCGCCGACATCGACCTTACCGCCGCTGCGTACGCTGAAGGCGGCGAAGCCCCCGCGTGGTCGGGCGACGCCACGCTCACCGGCAGCCTGGACGGCGACGGCCACGCCGTGCTGTTCGCCACCACGGGCGCGGGCCTGTTCGCCGAAATCGCCGAAACAGGCTCGGCGAGCTGGCTCTACCTGGGGCGCACCGACCGCCAGGCCGCCGAAGCGGCCGACGCCGGCAAACCCGCCACGGCCGTAACCACCACGAACACGCGCGCGGGCGCGCTGGCCGGCACCAACAAGGGCGCCGTAACCGGCGTGGTGAACCGCATGGACGTTTCCGTGACCAACGACACCGACGTCCCCGCAAGCCAGAAGCCCGCGGATCCGAGCGCCCCGGCGTTCGCCGGCGGCATCGTCGCCGTGAACGACGGCACCATCGCCGACTGCGCCAACCTGGGAGCGGTGGCTAACGCGCGCGAGGCCGGCCAGTCGGCTGCCGCCGGCATCGCCCCGGCGGGCACGGGCACCATCGCCGCCAGCTACAACGCCGGCAACGTGAGCGCCCAGGCCGCCGCGCCCCTGGCCGCGCCCTTCGCGCAGGACGCGCAGGCCTACGCCACGGCCGTGGATGCGGCGTCCGCCTACCTGGCCGACGCGACGTATCAGGGCATCGCCGAGCAGCACGCCGCCCTGGCGGCCGAAGCTGCCGAAGCCGCCGGCGCCGAAACCCCCGCCCTGGACGCCGCCGCTTTGGCCGCCGCGTCCGAGCGCCTGAACGCCGGCCGCGAAGGCGACGCCGCCGTGTGGAGCGCCGCCGGCCAGGACATGCGCGACTTCCCCGCGCCGGCCAAGCCGGCCGATCCCGGAACCAACGTGGTGTCCCAAACCGTGGACGCCGCCGCGCCCGAGGCAACCTTGAAGTCGGAAACCGTGGAAACCGAGCCGGTCGACCGAAACGGCGCGCCCATCCGCGCGAAGTCCGTCACCTCCTGGCAGGTGCCCGACGCCTCCCAGTACGCCTACGCCCCGTTCGTGGTGGAGTCGCCCGAAGTGCAGGGCCGCCAGCTGGCCGTTTCCGGCGCCGACGCCCTGTCGGGCATGACCGCCGAGGCCGCGGCCGCCGCCCTGCTGCCCAAGGAGCTGGTGGTGGAGCTGGTCGAAGAGGAGGAACCCCAGCTCGTGGGGCCCATCGTGCTGGACGGCGCAACCGACCCCTCCGGCGCAGCCAACGCCGCGCCCGGAGAATCCGGCACCCCCGTGGTGGAAAACGGCGAGGAAAACGCCTCCGGAACCCAGGACTCCGCCAACCAGAACGCGCCTCCCACCGTCACCGAGACCGTAGCCGTGACCTGGACGTCCGCCGATTACGACCAGGCCACCGCCGCTGCGCAGGGCGCCACGTTCACGGCGCAGCTGCCCGCGGGCTACCGTTTGGCCGACGGCGCAACCCCCCTGGCCATAACCGTGGCGCCTGCCGACCAGGCAGGCGAAAACGCCGGCGCCATGCCCAGCGCCAACGACGCAACCGTGGTGGAATCCTGGCGCCTGCCCACCGAAGAAGAAGGCTACGACCTGGCATCCGCTGCCGAAGCCACCGACGAGGGCGCCACCCTGAACCTGACCGACCTGTCCGCGCTGGCCGACCTCACGGCCGAGGAGGCCATCGCCCAGCTGCTGCCCGCGCAGGTGCGCGCCACGGTGCAGGTTCCCGGCTCCGCCAACAACGCCGACGCCGACGCGCCCGCCACCACCATCACCTCCGAGTCGCACATCTACGACAGCGCCAATCCCGACAGCGACCGCAACGCCGCGTCCGGCGAAACCCAGGAAATTGCCCTGGACGTTGTCTGGACGGCCACCTCCTACGACAACCCCGCAACCAACGGCGCCACCTTTGCCGCCCAGCTGCCCGAAGGCTACCAGTTGGCCGACGGCGCCACCCCCCTGGTGGTAACCGTGCCGCCCTCCCAGGCCGCAACGCTGGCCACCACGTACAACAACTGGCAGGAGGTGGGCGCCGCCGTCGAGGCTGGCGGCATCACCGCCACCGCGTCGGGCCGGGGCCACGTGAAGCCCACCAACGTCACCGACGCCGACGCGGGCACCGCCGACAACCCCTACCTCATCGACTCCCCCGAGGCCCTGGCCTGGTTCATGCAAAGGGTGAACACGGACGCCGCCTACCGGTCGGCGCACGTCAAGCTCACCGCCGACATCGACCTGACCGGCGCCTCCTACGGCGGCACGTCCACCGAGGCCCTGAAGTGGGTGGCTATCGGCGGGGAAAGCACAGCATTCACCGGCGTGTTCGACGGCAGCGGCCACGCCGTCGACTACATGCGCATCCTCTTTACGAACGCCACCAAGAACCAGGGCCTGTTCGGCAGGGTAGACGGCAACGGCGTTGTCAAGAACGTCACTGTGGGGTCCCACAGCTCGGTTACGTCGGGCAGTGACGATCTCGGCGGCATCGTCGGCAAGCTTACGTACGGCACGGTGGAGAACTGCCGCAACGAGGCCGCCATCACCACGAACGGCGGGTCGCACATTGGAGGCATCGTGGGCTGGGGCGGCAACACTTCAAACAGCCAGCCTCCCGCCATCATCAAGGGCTGCGTCAACGCGGGCCCGGTGACAAGCAACACCTCCGGCGGCAGCTACATAGGCGGCATCGGCGGCCTGGGCCGCTGGTACGTCGAGAACAGCTACAACATTGGCACCGTGACTTGCAACAACAGTTCTGATCCGAAGGTGTCGGGCATATGCAGCGCCAACAACGCTGACTCCACAACCATCGTCAACTGCTACAACGCGGGCACGCTTTCGGTCCCCAACAGAGGCAATAACGACAGAACGTACGACATCACGGTGTGCACCGGCGCCACGGTGACCAACAGCTACTACATTGAGGGCATCGCCGCCGGCCACCTCTTCGGCACCGCCGTCTCCGCCGACCAGATGACCGCCTGGGGCATGGCCTTCCTGCTGAACGGCCGCAGCGTCGACGGCCCCTGGACCCTCGACAACGCGGCCTCGCCCGCGAACGAGAGCCGCCCCGTGCTGGCCCTGAACCTGGACGGCACCGCCAAAAACGAGCTCCCCGAAGCGGCTGACTGGGCCGAGGTGGGCAAGTGGGTGAACGACTTCAACCCCGAATACGCCAGCGGCAAAAAGTACAAGCCCGAAGGCAACGGCTCCGACAACAACCCCTACAAAATCACCACCCCCGAGGGCCTGGCCTGGTTGGCCTACGCCACCAACGCCGGGTTTCTCGGCGGCACGAGCACCAAGAAGTCGGCCACCATCGAAGCCGACCTCGACCTTACCGGCGCGGCCTACCACCGCGGCGGCGGCTCCCTCGAATGGACGCCCATCGGCACGGGCGACGTGGCCTACTGGGGCACCTTCAACGGCCAGGGCCACGCCATATCCAACCTGTCCGTAACCAAGTTGAGCGACGCGACCAACGGCGGCACGGCCATCAAGGTGGCCGGCCTGTTCGGCAACGCCGCCCCTGGCGTAGAAGGCAAGAGCAACGAGTTTCGCAACATCGTGGTGGAATCGGGCTCGGTCGGCGGCGATCTGGCGGACGTGAGCAGCACGACCACCGTATACGCCGGCGCGATTGCGGGCGCGCTCGACGCGCGCGCCATTGGCCTTGAGAACCGCGGGGCCGACGTGACGCTTGGCCTCTCTTCCGGCGACGGTACAAAGCGGGTGTACGCCGGCGGCCTCATCGGCGGGTGGGTAAACGACGACGGGGTCGGCCATGCGCTTTACGCCAGCTACAACAAGGGCAACGTCACGCTGCCGAAGCTGTTCGGGAATCGGAACGATCAAACGCTCGCAGCCGGCGGCTTGATGGGATCCGCGACCGTGCGTGGCGTTATGGGCTATAAGTATCCCACCGTGATCGTTGGAAGCGTCAACGCGGGCGCTGTTACCGTGGATGGCGACGCCATTGCCGGCGGCATTGCCGGCAAAGCGAACGGCATCGTGTTCGGTTGCACCAACTACGGCACGATCGCGCACAGCGACAACGACGCAAGAACGCAGGTTGCGGGAATCGTTCTCGAAGCAGACCATGCGAATCAAGCGCAGCCGCTTGTCGTGGCATCTTGCAACAGTGCGGGGCGGTTGAGCACCACGGTTCCCAACGGCGAACTGTACTACATCATCGCATATGAAGCCACCGGCATGAATGGGGCCCCTTGCTACGCCTCATCCGATTTGTTTGGGACTGGCTCCGGCAAATACGGTGGTTTTCCGGCTTCGATGACCATTGAAGTCTCGCTCAGTACGAGCGACATGAAAACCGATGCGCTTACCGGTTCGATGGCTACGGCCATGACTACTTGGGGCACCTCGAGCGTAGAGAGCGGCTACTCGGCATTGCACGGCAGCATCAAGCTTCCCAACGGCAAGAACCCGGCGGAGATCTACGAATTCTACAACGCCGGCGAGCTTGACGGCTTCCCGTTCATGCACGTCAAAATGAACGATGCCGATCCCTTTGACTCGTGGGAGAAGATCGGTCAGGCCATTTCCAGTCGTTGCGACCTCACACAGGATGGCATGACGCTCGGCTTCTCGAAGACCGACCCCGATTCTTCAACGGGCACCGTCGAAGTGACTGTCGATGTTCCCAAGATCGAAAAGGACGGCAGCACCCTGCTCATCTCCACCCCCGAGCAGCTGGCCTGGTTCGCCTACAAGGTGACCAACGACAACGCCACATGGGGCAGCACGTCGGTGCGGCTCACGGCCGACATCGATCTTCTGGGCGCGCCCTACGGGGGCTACCTTTCCGCCTCCGCCCCCGAAACCACCGCCGACGAGGCGAAGGCCAAGTACGCCGGCGCTCTCTTGTGGACGCCGATCGGATACCAGACATCAAGCAGTGGGGAGTTCCTCTATTACAAGGGCACTTTCGATGGCGCCGGGCACAGCATCTCGAACCTGCACATCGAGGATGCTTTTCAAAACGGTGCCGGCTTTTTCGGGATGACGGAAGCGGCGACGTTGAAGGGCATCCGCATCGCAAGCGGGTTCATCTATTCCTCTGAGTTGTTCAACGTGACGGGTTCTTTGGTAGCGAGGCTTTCTGCCGGATCGACGGGATCGACGGTATCCGATTGCTTTAACAGTGCGACGGTGTCGGGCGGGCTCATCGGCGGTTTGGTCGGCGGGGCCTATGGCGATTCTACTGTGATCGAGCGGTCGGGAAATTCAGGCTTGTTGAGCAGCCATGCGAACAGCTCGTGCACGGGTGGTGTGATAGCGGTGTCAAACGGATCCCTTACCGTGCGCGATTGCTACAATACGGGAACGATAATGACCTGGACCGGTTCCAAGGATGTTTTCGCAGGCAATTTGCTGGGAAATGCGATGGGCACCTCCGCAAGCTTTTTCAACTGCTACAGCGCCGGACCGATGCAAACCGATCCGTCTGCCGATCCGTTGGGAGCAAAGGGAATCGTTGTCGGAACAGTGAGCGGCAGTCCCACTGTTACGTACATGAATTGCTTCTACAACCAAGACGTCCTTTCCGGGAGCTATAGCGACGGTAGCGCCAGCGGTCTGAGGTCCACCACGACCGAGGAGTTCGCCTCGGGAGAAATCGCGTGGAGCCTCGACACCGCGACCGAATACGGCGATGAATCGAGTCCCTTAATGCACCGCAACGTATGGGGACAGGATCTCGCGCGCAACGCGGACGGCGAGCTGGAAAACGCAGCCGTGTACCCCGAGCCCGGCGTCGCCGAAGACAGGGTGGTGTACTACGGGAGCATCAGCGACGTCATCGATGGTGTTACCATATACGAAGATGTCTACGTCAACAACGGCCGTCCGGTCGCGCTCGGCCCGCTCTCGTCTTCGAAGATGTACCAGCTGACAAGCGTGAACGGCAACGCAGTGTCCGGCGTCTCGCTGCCCAATCCTTGGACGGTCGATCTGGGCGCGACGGTGGCCGATCGCGGCGATTTCGCTGTGAGCGCGCAGGATGCCACGTGGGCGACCATTGGCGCGACCATCGACGAGACCGCGCTGCGCACCAACGTGGCGCCCGGATTGGTTACGCGCAAGGAGCTTTCCGGCTCCGGCTCGCAAGCCGACCCGTACATCATCTCGAGCCCCGATGCGCTCGCGTGGTTCGCGGACAAGGTGAACAACAAGAACGGCTATGCCATCTCGAACGCAGCGGGCGCCCTCGATCCGAGCCCCGTGCGACCCGACGACACCGCCATGGCGATGACCTACGGCCAGGCGTGGGCCACCCTCGGTGCCGACATCGACCTGTCGGGTGCCAAGTACGGCTTCGGCCCTCGCGGCACCGCCACCGACGGCACCCAGTACGCCACCTGCCTGCAGTGGGTTCCCATCGCAGGTGTCTCCGCCTCTGAGCCCTACTCCGGCACCTTCGACGGCGCCGGCCACAGCGTGAAGAACCTCTACATCCGCGAGTCGGACACCGCGTGCCTGAACGACGGCTTCTTCGGAACGCTCGGCACCTCGGCGTCGTCCACCGCCGAGGTGAAGAACTTTTCTATCGCAAGCGGCTACGTGTACTGCGCCGTCGCCTCGGGCCCCGACAGCTTCCTCGGCAGCATTGCGGGGCAGGCAACGGCTGGCGTGAAGCTGACGAAATGCGCCAATGCGGCGACGGTCGCCTCGGACAAGGCGAGCACGAACGACACGGGGAGCAACACCCAATGGGCGGGCGGTATTGTGGGCAGGGCGCACAATGCGAGCCTCGTTTCGTGCAGCAACTCCGGCGAGGTGCGGGCGAACAACCGCAACGGTGGCATCGTGGGGCAATCCGCGTCGAGCACGCTCGACGGATGCGCGAACTTCGGCAACGTGTACGGCGCCTGGGCGGTCGGTGGCATCGTCGGGCAAACGAGCGGCAACAACACGGTGAAGAACGCCTACAACGTGGGCACTCTCGCGCAACGCGGCACCGCGTATGGCATATATCGGGCGGGCATCATGGGCGCGGGCGATGCAAGCGACAAGTTCGAGGGCTGCTACAACGCGGGCTCGGTCCCGGGCAACCCTATTGTGAACAGGACCACGGGCGCGAAAGAGACCAACTGCTTCTACCTGGAAGGCGCTAGCACGAGCAGCGACGCGAAAGCCACCCCCGTCACCGCCGACCAGCTGCGCTCATGGGGCGCGGCCTACGCGCTGTCGGGCGGGCTTTCCGGCGGGTCGGACAGCTCGGGCAACGTGACCACGATGACCGCGTGGCGCCAGGCGAAGGACACAAACGGCGACGGCGCGCTCACCCAGGAAGACGAGAACCAGGGCTTCCCCGTGCTCATCGGCCTGGATGGCGCGAACGCCGCCGGCGACATGCACCTGGACGCCGCCGAAAGCTGGCAGGACGTGGCCGCGTACGTGGCCGACTTCAACACCGCCGCCGCGCCCGCCTACGATGCCGCGAACGGCGGCTGGCAGGTTGACTCCCCCGAGGATCTGGCCTACGCCGCATACCTGGTGAACACCAAGAACGCCGACGCCAACGCGACGGACACCTACGGCAACTCGAACATCGCGCTGAGGGCCCCCGGCAACGCCCTGAGCCTGGCCGGCGAGAAGTACACCGGCAAGACTGCCGCTGCAGCCGCCGACGCCCTGGAATGGGTGCCCATCGGCAAGAACATCGACAGCACCCCACGATCCGAACAGGGTTTTCGTTTCGGCGGCACGCTCGCGGGCGACCCCGACGGCGACGGCACAGGCACCACCATCGACTATATGTACATCAACCAGCCCGGCACGTTCGGCGTGGGCCTGGTGGGCTGGGCCGCCGTCACCGGCTCGAACCCCGCTATCCGCGACATCGCCATCGGGTCGAACTCAGCCGTCATCGGCGGCGGCGGCACCGGGGCGTTTTTGGGTTCCGTGGGTCCTTCGGGTTCGGCTACCACGGTCGGCACCAACACGCTCACCGTCGAGCGCTGCGCGAACTACGCCCCCGTGTACGGGTACGGCGACTACACCGGCGGCATTGCCGGGTACCTTACCGACTCCAAGCAGACCGTCACCATCAGCCAGTGTGTCAACGCGGCTCCCGTTTGGTCCGAGGGGCAGACAGGCGGGTATCTTGCCGGCATTGCGGCTGTCATTCGAGGGCATGAGCAGCCGGCCGCCATCGAAGACTGCGTCAACAGCGGGGACCTTACTTCAGCCAACTCCAACACGGTTATCGGCGCTATTGCGGGATACCGGAATAGCAGCCGGAACGTGCGCGACGTGCTGAACACCGGCACCGTGAAGGGTGGGGCTGGCGCCATGTTTGGCGGCGGCAGCTCGGACAACCTGACGCGCGGCTACTACTTGGCAGACACCACCGCCGCCGCCGCAGGCGCCACCTCCGTCACCGAGGCGCAGCTGGCCTCCGGCGAGACGGCCTGGAAGCTCAACACACAGAACAACGCCGTGCAGAATCGCGGCCTGTGGGGCCAGACGCTGGCCCGCACGACTGACGGCGCTCTCGACACCACGCTCGCCGACGCCGCGCCCAGCCTGGTGAAAACGCCCGGCTCCACGCCCCCCGCCGTGCAGCGCATCACCTACAACTACGACACGGCCGCGTTCGGCAACCAGAGCCCCACCTACGACTACGCCAACAACGGCACCCGCGTGAAGCTGGCGGAAAGCCCTGTGAGCAGCATCGTCTGCGCGTATCGCCTGACCAACGCGTCGGGCGACGTCCTTGCGAACCCGTATATGAACGCGCAGACCGGCGACTTCACCGTGTTCGTGACGGCCATGTCCGATTGGAAGGCCATCGGCAGCGCGCAAACGCCCGACAACCTGAAGGCCACCCCAGGCAGGGACGCGCAGGGCAACACCCTGACCCAAAAGGCTCTCTCCGGCGACGGCACGGAGGGCAACCCCTACGTGCTGTCCAGCCCCGAGGCCCTGGCTTGGTTCATGGCCACCTACCAATCGGCCGGTGCCAGCGCGACCACTACGGCAACCCACGTCGAGCTTGGCTGCGACATAAGCCTGCTGGGCACCCAAGCCACCGGCTCGGCTGCGGACTACGTGCCCGCAGGCAGCGCCGCTGCCGCCGCCCTCAAGTGGACTCCCATCGCCTACAAATCGGGCGACGGGTACTTCTCCGGCACCTTTAACGGCAAGGGCCACGCTATCAGCGGCATCCGCGTGGACGAAGGGGAGCGCACCGGGTTCTTCATGAGCCTGAACAACGCCACGGTGGAGAACCTCACGCTGAAAGACGGCAGCATAACCTCGCGCAGCTACGCGGCCGGCATCGCGAACTTCGCCGTGCGCTCGACCGTCCAGAACTGCGTCACGGACCTGTCCATCAATTCTTCCGCGTCGTTCGCCGGCGGCTTGCTGGCGGAGGCCAAGGACGGCACGGTGACGGTGAAGAACTGCGTGAACCGCGGCAACGTCACCGGCGGCTCCACCGTGGGCGGCATCGTGGCCAGCACGTTTTCCAGCGGCGGCCTGACCATCGAGAACTGCCTCAACACCGGCAACCTGGAAACCACCGTGACCACTACCTCGCCCGTCGGCGGCATCTACGGCAAAGAGGGCGTGAACGGTTCCAACGCCACCATCAAGGGCTGCTACAGCTCGGGCACGCTGACTGCGCCCAACGCCACCACGGCAAAGTTCGCGGGCATCGCGCCGGCCAGCAACAACGTCAAAGTGTCCAACTGCGCCTTCGACACCACGAAGGCCCCCGCCGCAACGTCGGGCACCGGCGTGGTGGGCGCAACCACCGACGACCTGAAAACCTGGGGCGCCGCCTACTACCTGAACGGCGGCCTGACGGGCGGCACCGCGGGCAACGGCAACGTGGCTGCCATGACCGCGTGGCGCAAGGCCGCGAACGCCTCCGAGAACGGCGGCCTGCCCGTGCTGCTGGTGAACGCCGACGGCACGCCCGCGGGCACCACCATGGACTACGCGACCGACTGGTCGGACGTGGGCCGCTACGTGGCCACGTTCGATGCCGCCGCCGTGCCCTCCTACGACGCGCTCACCGGCTGGCAGATCGACTCCGCCGAGGACCTGGCGTACATGGCCTACGTGGTGAACGCCAAGGCCGCCACGGCGAACGCCGAAGCCGTCGGCGCGGGCGTGAGCCCCGCTCCCACCTACGCCGCGAGCCGGGGCGCCATCACGGGCACGTCCAACATCAGCCTGGCCGGCGCGCGCTACAGCGCCGTCGCGGCCGAGAACCTCAAGTGGATCCCCATCGGCGGGAACACCCCCTACGCCGGCATCTTCGACGGCAAGGGCCGCACCGTCAGCGACATGCGCGTGGATGCGACGGCGAACTGGGCGGGCTTCTTCGGGCGGATCAAGGACGCCGCCGTGCGCAACCTTACGCTCGAAGACGGCAGCGTGCGCTCGACGGCGAACTACGTGGGTGGCATCGCGGGCATGGCCGGCGACAACGGCACCGGCACCGACGTGGTGGAGAACTGCGTGGTCGATCTGGCAATTTCGACGACATCGGGCTACGCGGGCGGCATCGTGGGCGAGGTGGCGTCTGCCAACGGCACCGTGCGCAACTGCGGCAACCTGGGCACCGTGTCGGCAACCAAATTCGAGGCGGGCGGCATCATAGCCACTGGGTACAAATCCGGCCCGCTCCTCATCGAGAACTGCTACAACCTTGGCGCCGTCACCGCAGCGGAAAGCACGTACGTGGCTGGCGGCATCTTCGGCCGTGCGCCGGACAAGCTGCAGGGCAAGGCCGTCACCATCAAGAGCTGCTACAGCTCCGCTGTTCTTGGCGGCGCGGGCAGCACCGCGGGCGTGGCCCAGCCGGGCTCGTCGAGCGGGGGCAGTGTCACCGTGTCCAACTGCGCCTTCGACACCACGCTTGCGTCTACCGCCACGGCTGGCACCGGCGTGGTGGGCGTGACCACCGACGACCTGCTCACCTGGGGTGCAGCGTACTACCTGAACGGCGGCTTCACGGGCGGCACCGCGAACGATGGCAACGTGGCCAACATGACCGCGTGGCGCATGGATACGTCGAGCGACAACGATGGTTTCCCCGTGCCGATGGTCAACTATGCCACGGGCGCGCCGGAAGGATCGATGGCCTCCGCAGAAGACTGGAACGACGTGGGCGCGTACGTCGCCGCCTTCCACGAGGGCGAGCCCTCCTACGACAGCGCGAACGGCGGCTGGCAGGTGGGCACGCCCGAGCAGCTGGCCTGCGTGGCCTACCTGGTGAACAACCACAACGGCGACATCAACGCGGCGGACGCTTCGTCGCGCACCTACGCCGAGTCGCCTCTGAAGCTGACGGAATCCGTCGATATGACGGGTGCGCGCTACTCGACGAGCGCGACCGCTACGGCTCCGCTTCAGTGGATAGCGCTGGGCGAGCGCGACGACGCGCCGTTCGCAGCCAGCTTCGACGGCGGGCTCAAGGTGGTTACGGGCCTGGAGGCGTTCGGCTACAGCGGCGGCCTTATCGGCACTGCGGGCGCGCCCGGCGTGACCGTGACCGAGCTTGGGGTCGAACTGGCCGGCAGCGGCAGCGGCGGCCAAATTAATGCAGGCGGCCTCATCGGCGCGATAGCGAACGGGGCTACCGCCACGGTGGAGGACTGCTACGTGGTGCGGGCCGCGGGCGACGCGGGCGCGAACGCGAAGGTGCGCGGCAGCTTCGCCGGCGGCCTGGTGGGCGGCGGTGTGGCGAACACCCAGCAAGGCACCCTCGTGGCTGCCAACAGCTACGTGGCGGTTCCGGTCGAAACCGACGCCGGCAACGGCGTGGTCGACGCGTTCTCCACGGCAGCGACCACCAACGCCACCAACTGCTACTACGACAGCACCGTCGAGGCTGCGGCCACCTCCTCGAAGGCGGCCGCGCGCTCGACGATCGTTTTGCAGACGCCGGCCATGGCCCTTGCGCTGAACAACGCGCGCGCGGACGGCCCGTGGACGCAGACCGCCGTGGTGAACCAGGGCTACCCCTCGTTCGGCACGCTCACCGGCGTTACGTGGGCGACCGTGGGCCAGGCCCAGGACGAGGCAGCGCTGCGCAACCAGGACGTCACGGTGGACGGGAACACCGTGAAGGCGCTCTCGGGCAAGGGCGACCAGGACAGCCCCTACATTCTGAACACCCCCGAGGCGCTGGCCTGGTGGGCCTACCAGGTGAAGAACAGCTACGGCGACGCCATCAGCAACTCGGATGGCGCGAACCCTGCCACCAGCGTCACCTACGGCGCCAGCTGGGCAACCCTGGGCGCCGACATGGATCTGAGGGGCGCCGCGTACGGTGGTAGCGTGAGCACGGGCGCCGACGGAACGCAGTTCGAAAGCTGCTTGCCGTGGGAGCCTATCGCTCCCAGCCCCGGTGGCAGCGGCAGCGCCAATCCCTACACCGGCACGTTCGACGGCGCCGGGCACAAGGTAACGAACATGTACGTGACCGGCAGGGAGCGCTTGGGCTTCTTCGCCGGGCTGGGCAACAGCGGCGTCATCCAGAACCTGGGCATCGAAAGCGGCAAGGTGAACGATACCGGGTCGATGGCGGCCGGCGTGCTGGCCGACATCACCGGCTCCAACGCGCGCGTTTCGAACTGTTACAACAAGGCGTACGTCACGGGCCAGCACAACAGCGGCGGCATCGTGGGCCGCACGAACCAAAGCAACGCCCCTAACGCCACTATCGAGAACTGCTACAACGCAGGAAACGTGACGCAGACCAGTGGCGACTCCACGGGTGGCATCATCGGTAAAATCCATTCCGGCAACATCACCATCTCCAACTGCTACAACACGGGCACGATCACCGGCCCGAGAGCCGACCTCACCGGCGGCATCATGGGCAACAAAGGCAGTTATGTTGCGGTATTCCAGAACTGCTACAACGCGGGCCCGCTCAGCAGCGCGTCTTCCGCCCAGATCTACGGCGGAGGCGGCACGGCCACCGTCACCAACTGCTACTACGACGACGCGAACGTCGGCAACGCCAACGGCGCGAAGTCGCTCACCACCGACGTGCTGAAGTCGTGGAGCGCGGCCTACGCCCTGAACGGCGGCTTCACGGGCGGCAGCGACGGCTCCGGCAAGATAACCTCCATGACCACCTGGCGCATGGCGCAGAACGCTAGGGAGAACGCCGGCATGCCCGTGCTGGTGTCCATCAACGGCATCAACTATGAAGACCAGCCGTGCATGGACGCGGCAGGCAGCTGGGAGGATATCGGCCAGTACATGGACGTGTTCAATCCGTCCACCATCCCCACCTACGATGCCGCACGTGGCGGCTGGCAGGTAACCACCCCCGAGGAATTCGCCTACGTGGCCTACACGGTGAACACCAAGAACGCCGACAACAACGAGCCGGCCGCCCTCGCGGGCGAAACCGTCACCTACGGCAACTCGTCCATCGCGCTCCGAGCCCCGGGCAGATTGCTGGATATGAAGGGCACGAAGTACGTTAACGGGGAAATCTATACGAAAAGCCGACTCGAATGGATGCCTATCGGCAAGACGTCGGTCACCACGGCGGGCGCCCAGGAAGGCTACCGCTTCGGCGGCTCGCTTGCGGGTGATCCCGATGGAACGGGCACGCCCACCACGCTCTGCGATCTGGATGCCTATGACAAAACTTCCGGTGCGTACGCCAGCGGCTTGATAGGGTGGGCCGCCGTGGATGGGCAGGACATGACCATCAGCGACATCGCCATCGGCGGGGAAAGTTCCGATGTCGCTGGAAGCTCGTGTATGGCGTTAGGCGCCATCGTGGGCACCGTCGGCTTGGTCGATGCTCCGTTGTCGACGGGAACCAATACCCTCACCATCGAACGCTGTTCGAGCAGTGCCTACGTCGCGGCTTCGAAGGTGGGTGCCCGTGCCGGAGGAATTGCGGGCTGTTTGAACAACAGCGGTCAGACGGTGGTCATCAGCGAGTGCGCTATGACTCCGGGTTCGGGCTCCGGAAACATCGTGGCTACGGGGAATGGCGCTGCCGCCGGGGGAGGCATCGTTGGCGCGGCGGGTGCAGGCGTGGAGGTTCGGGATTGCTTTGTCTCCGCAACAATCGCGCCCATGACCCCCACCGCCACTGCCGGCGTCTTCGTGGGATCCTCCTCGGGCGCGACCGTCCGCGACTGCTTGGGAACGCCCACGTTCTCCGGCAGAGGCACCAAGACCGTTTTGGGCACCGACCCCACGGGCACCTTCGAGCGCCTGTACTTCAAGGGCGACTTCACCGACCCCAACGTCATCTCCGTCACCGACGACCAGCTGGCCTCCGGCGAGATCGGCTGGAAGCTGGACACGCAGAACGGCGGCGCGCACCGCAGCGTGTGGGGTCAGACCATCGCGCGCGACTCCCTGGGCGCCGTGCAGGCCACCGGCGGCGACGCCGTGCCGTCGCTGCGCGCGCTTTCCGCCGCAAGCCCGGCTCCCCTCGTGCTGCGCGCGGCCTTCGACTACGCCGCCGCCGGCAACGGCGCGGCAACCTACGAGTACGCGAACCCCGGCAGCGTGGTGCCGCTTCCCGTGAGCACGGACGCGCCGTGGCTGTACTACGCCGACTCCGCGCACACTCAGCAGGTGCAGGCGCCCTACACCCTGCCCGCCGGTTCCACCGACGACACTACTGTGTACGTGCTGGCAGCCAGCGACTGGCAGACCGTCGGCAGCGCGCAAACGCCTGACACGCTGAAGATGACTCCGGGCAAGAACGCGCAGGGCCAGGACACGGGCACGATGGCCCTCTCCGGCTCCGGCACGGATGGCGACCCCTACGTGCTGTCCAGCCCCGAAGCGCTGGCCTGGTTCATGGCCACCTATACGGGAACCGCCGTCCACGCCAAGCTCGGCTGCGACCTGAGCCTGGTGGGCACCAAGGCCACCGGCGCGGCCCAGGACTACGTGGCCGCAGGCTCCACGTCGGCGAATGCATTCCCGTGGAACCCGCAGCAGACGTCCTTCGTCGGTACCTTCGACGGCGCGGGCCACGCCGTGAGCGGCATGCGCGTGGTGGATGCGACGGTGGACAACGTGGGCTTCTTCTCGAAGCTAAAGAACGCCCAGGTGCGCAACCTCACACTGGAAGACGGCAGCGTGCGCTCGACGAAAAACTACGTGGGCGGCATCGCGGGCATCACCGAATCCAGCAGCGCCCTGATAGAAAATTGCGTGGTCGACCTGGAGGTTTCGACGAGCAAGGGCTTTGTAGGCGGTGTGCTGGGCGAGTGCAAGGCAACGAACACCACCGTGCGCAACTGCGTCAACCTGGGTAAGGTGCAAGCCGAGACCACAGAGGCCGGCGGCATTGTGGGCACCGCTATCGAGGGAGGCAGGCTGCTCATAGAGAATTGCTGCAACCTGGGCGAAATCGTATCGAATGTGTACAACAGAAAGGCCGCTGGCATCTTCGGGCGCGAGGCGTCCGCCCTGGGCGGACGGGCGGTCGTCGTGAAGGGCTGCTATAGCTCCGCCACCCTCACCGGGAGTGGCGGGAGCACCGGCGTGGCCGCCGCAGGCACGTCGGGCTCGAGCTCAATTACCGTGTCCAACTGCGCCTTCGACGCCACGAAGGCCCCCACCGCCGAAGCGGGCACGGGTGTGGTGGGCGTGACCACCGACGACCTGCGCACCTGGGGCGCGGCGTACTACCTGAACGGCGGCTTCACGGGCGGCACCGCGAGCGGTACCGTAACCGGCATGACCGCCTGGCGCAAGGCCGCGAACGCCTCCGAGAACGACGGCATGCCCGTGCTGTTGACCAACGCCACCACCGGCGCGTCAACCGGCACCATGGACGCGGCCGCCAACTGGGGCGACGTGGGCCAGTACGTGGCCGCGTTCGACAGCGCGAGCGTTCCCGCCTACGATGCCGCCCTCGGCGGCTGGCAGGTCACCTCGCCCGAGCAGTTGGCGTACGTGGCCTACACGGTGAACCACAAGAACGACGTCAACAACGAGGCCGCCGCTGCGGGCGCAAGCGTCACCTACGGCGCGTCCGACATCGCTGTCACCAACGCGAGCGGCATCGACCTGGGCGGCGCGAAGTTCACCGGCCGCACCGTGGCCGCAGCTGCCGACGCCCTGGAGTGGGTGCCGATGGGCTTCGGCAAAGACGGTGACGGCAATCCCATTATGTTCACGGGCTCCTTCAACGGCAACGGCCATCTGATCGACCACCTGTACATCAACCAGCCCGATACGAACAACGTGGGCCTTATTGGAGGATGGCATGGTAGCCGAACCAGCGCGTCAACCGACTGCGTCATAGAAGGCGTGCACATCGGCTCGAACAGCAGCATCATGGGAGGCATGTACACAGGCGCCGTCATCGGCAATGGTTACATTGGCGTGCTGAGAAATTGCCTGAACGAAGCGGCTGTCACGGGCACCGACCATGTGGGCGGCCTTGCGGGCGAGGGCGATGTCTCGGGGATCTCGAACTGCGGCAACCTGGGTGCGGTAACCGCCACGGGCTCGGACGCGGTGTATGCTGCGGGCGTTGCGGCGTGGACGGATTGCGACACGAGCGCCTGCTACAACAGGGGCACCGTATCGGCGCCGAACGCAAGCGGCTCCGACGCGCGGGTTGCCGGCATCTCTTCGGCCGGCCAATCAACCATCAGCTGCTACAACACCGGCACGATTGTGGTTCCCACAGGCGTGAGCGCGGCGGCTATCAGGCCCTATGCGAGTGAAACTCTAGTCAACTGCTACTACGCAAGCGATCAGGCGGGCCTTTCGGGCACGATCTCGGACACCGGCGCGGCCGACGCGCCGGGCCGCGTGCAGAAGGTTTCGCTGGACGACCTGAAAACCTGGGGCGCGTCCTACCAGCTGAACCGCGCGATGTTCGATTACGGTGACGCCTGGGCGCGCGTCGCGTACGACAACGTGGCCGACATGGCCGTGTGGCGCATGGCTTCGGACGACGCCGAGAACGGCGGCCTGCCCGTGCTCGTCGGCGTGTCCGGTGGGGGCTTCGAGCAGGACGGCACCACGCCCGCCACGGGCATGCAGGAAGCCGCAAATTGGGGCCAGGTGGGCGCGTGGGTGGAGGCCTTCGACCCCTACGACAATGCCACCATGCCCGATGACTATTCGACGGGCGCTCTGGCCACGAGCAAGGTCAAGCCCGAGGTCACCGCCAGCAACGGCACGCCGGACGCTCCGGTTGCCATCAGCAACGCCGTACAGCTCGCCTGGCTCGCGCACGTGGTCAACAACAAGAACACCGAGCAAACGGGCGCGTCCTACACCGGCGCGGACGGCGCCGCGGTCGAGGTCACGCTGGGCTCCCTGAGCGCCAAGATACCCCAGGACGCCCCCGCCATCTCGCTCGCTGGGTCGCGCTACCTGACCGGCGGCGCCGGCGCCAAGCTCAACTGGACGCCCATCGGCCACGTTTTCGGGTGGTATTACGGCGTGTTCGACGGCACGAACCACGAGATCGACGACCTGTTCATCGAGCTTGCGGAAAAAAGCGACGAGATGGACATGGTCAATTGCTGGCGGGGGTTGTTCGGAGGCGTGGCGAGCGGCGAGCTCAAGAACGTGGGCATCGGTTCGAACAGCTCGGTTACCGGCGAGTCCGTCGTCGGAGGCCTTGTCGGCCAGCTAGGTTACAGCAGCTCGATGGAGAACTGCTGGAACAAGGCGGACGTTTCCGGAGTGGAAAACGTTGGCGGCGTCGCAGGCTATTTGACGAATGGAACGTGCACCGAGTGCTGGAACTCCGGCTCGGCAACGTCGACCGACGACAATGTCGGCGGCATTGCGGGCAGCTCGGAAACCACGCGTTTCGAGCGCTGCTACAACGTCGGCGACGTCGCCGGCAACAAGGGGCCTGCCGGCGGTTTGGCAGGAGCCTGGAAATTCGACGGCGGCACGGGCAAGGTGGCCGATTGCTTCAATAGGGGGGAAATCACCACGACCGGAGGAAGCAGCGAGCGCGGCAACCCCGCCGACGCCGGAGGCTTGATGGGGTATTGCGACAACGACGGCTCCAGCATCGTGTACGAGAACTGCTACAACACCGGCCGCGTCGACTCCTCCAACGCCGATTCTTACGCGTTGGCGAAGCCCGGCGAACCAAGCAGGAATATCGAGGTGACGTTCTCCAACTGCTACTACGACAGCAGCACCGTCTCCGCCACCGGCAACGCGGGCGAGGCGGGCGTTGCCGGCCTCGCCACGGCCGAGTTCGCAACCGGCCAGGTTGCCTGGCTGCTGGACCATCCGGACGCGGGCGGCAACATCGAGTTTCCGGCCGACGACGCAGGCGTGGCCAACGACGTGTGGGGCCAGAAGCTCGTGCGCGACCCGATCGACGGCACGTTGCAAGACGCTACGCCGCTCACCGGCGCCGAGACCTACCCGGGCTTCTGGGACGGCAGCGGCTCGCGCGGCACCGGCGACTTCGTCGACGGAACCGAGCACCCGCAGGTGGTGCGCGTGGACTATGACTTCGCCTCCGGCCTGCAGGGCAAGCCCGCCGCCATGGACGCGGCCGACCTGTTCCTGAACGCGGGCGCCAAGGTGGCGCTCGTGGGGCCCGAGGACGGCTCGCTGTGGAAGTACTTCCGCGACGCGTACTACACCAGCGAGATAACCGAGAACCCCTACGACACCTCCGGCGAGGTCCTGTCCGGCACGGGCGGCTATCCCGTGTACGTGAAAGCAGGCATCGAGACCTGGGCCGACGTGGGCGCCCTGCAGAACGAGGGCTCCCTGCGCGCTTACGATATGGCAACCGGCATCACGCCGCTCACCGGCACGGGCGCGGCGGACGACCCCTACGTGCTGTCCACCCCCGAGGCCTTCGCCTGGTGGGCCTACCAGGTGAACAACAAGAACGACGATGTCATCAACAATGCCAGCGGGGGCAACCCCACCGATGCCACGCTCACCTACGGCGCGAGCAGCGCCGCGCTGGGCGCCAACATCGACCTGTCCGGCAGCGCCTACACCGGCAAAACCGTGACCTCGGCCGCCGACGCCCTGGAGTGGGTGCCGGTGGGCCACGAGGGTGTTGGCGGCGACGCCGATGCTCCGCTCACGGGCTCCTTCAACGGCAACGGCCGCCTGATCGACCACCTGTACATCAACCAGCCCGAGACGAAGTACGTGGGCCTTATTGGGTCTTGGCGCAGTACGAGTGACCACGACAACGTGCTGGAGGGCGTGCACATCGGCCCGAACAGCAGCGTGACCGGCGGAAACTACACGGGTGCCGTGCTCGGCGAGGGCAGCGGAGCCTATCTGCGCGACTGCCTGAACGAGGCGGCAGTCTTCGGCCACGGCAACACGGGCGGCGTGGCGGGCAAACCCGACGTTGGCGACATCACGCGCTGCGGGAACACCGGCCCGGTGCGCGCCGAATGCCTCGGAAACTCGGACGTGGGCGGCGTGGCGGGCTTTGCGGACGTCCCCTGCACATCCAGCTACAACACGGGATCGGTGACGGTGACGGCGGAGCCCGGCGCGACCGACACCAGGGTTGCCGGCGTTATCGCCTCCGCCAACGGCGGGGTGGCGGACTGCTACAACACAGGCACCGTCACTGCGACGGGCCTGAACGCGGCGGCCGTCAACGCGGATGGTCAGACGCTGACGAACTGCTACTACGTTTCCCAGGCGGGCCTTCCCGGCGCGACGACGTACGGGGGCGAGGCCCGGCCCGACGAGGCCGGCCGCCTGCAGGCGGTGTCGCTCGACGACCTGAAAACGTGGGGCGCGGCCTACCAGCTGAACCGCACGGTCCCCGGCTTCGATAGCATGTACAACCTGGTTCTGGAACCGTGCGACAACGTGTCTTCTATGAACATGTGGCGCATGGCCAAGGACGCCTCCGAGAACAACGGCTTGCCCGTGCTCATCGGCGTGTCCGGCACCGGCTTCGAGCAGGACGGCACCACGCCCGCCACGGGCATGCAGAAGGCCGTCGACTGGGGCCAAGTGGGCGCGTGGGTGGAGACCTTCGACCCCTACGAGCATGCAAACATGCCCACCGACGAGTCCACGGGCGATCTGCTCACGAACAAGATCAAGCCCCAGGTAACCACCAGCAATGGAACGCCCAGCGATCCGGTGGAGATTGGAAATGCTGATCAGCTCGCCTGGCTTTCCTACGTGGTGAACAACAAGCATGACGATTCGACCGGCGCGACCTACGTCAACGCGGACGGCAGCACGGTCAACGTCACCTACGGCAACCTGAGCGTCAAGCTCCCCTACGACAGGGAAATCGATCTGATGGGCGGCCTCTACGGCGGTTCCTACGATGCGTCCGCCGCAACCGCCAAGGACAAGGCCAAAGGCGTGCTCCCCTGGATCCCCATCGGCACCGAACGCGACGTCTACACCGGCACCTTCAGCGGCGACCCGGACACGAAGAACGAGATCGAATACCTGTACGCGAACGCCGACGCGGCGGGCCTGTTCGGCTGGTGCGACACCGGTGCCACGCTGAAGAACCTGACGATATCCGAAACCAGCTACGTAGAAGGCGAGCGGTACGCGGCGGCCGTGGTCGCGTACGGCGGCAGGGAGTCCATCGTCGAAGACTGCACGAGCCATGCCACGGTGCTGGCCACGGGCGGCAACGGCCATGCCGGCGGTATCATCGCCCTTGGTTTGTCGGGCTCGGTGGTCGGGTGCCAGCAGGATACCGGCACCGTTGCCGCTACGGGTTCCGCTGGCGAGGCGGGCGGCATATCCGGTGGAACCTCGGGCCTTGTCGAGCGGTGCGCCAACGGATCGGCCGTGACGGGAAGTCAGTTTGCTGCCGGCATCCGCGTAGTGGGTGGCGGCCAGTTGGAATACCACACCCTTTCATGTGTCAACACGGGCACGGTCGCTGCCACGAGCGGCGACTCCGAGGCGATCGCCGCCGGCATCGACATTTCGGGCGGGTTTGGCGCCAAGGTGTACGACTGCTACAACGCCGCCCCTGTTTCGACCGGAACGAGCGGCCTCGCCGCCGCAATTGCCCAGATCGACTATGAGACCCAGGTGGTAGGCTGTTTCTACGCCGCCGATCTGGTTGACCCAGGCGTATCCGCCTTCGGGTCGACGTCGTACGCCGGTGTGAAATGGCCCACCGGCTATAGCGACGCGGTCGACCGGGCGCAGGGCGTCTCGTCGATGGATCTGAAATCGTGGGGCGGCGCCTACGCGCTGGGCCACATACGGATCGTTCCCGACGACTATTTGGGCTACGTGATCAACACGGTTGACAGCACGTCCGACATGCACGTGTGGCGCATGGCCAAGGACGACACCGAGAACGGCGGCTACCCCGTGCTCATCGACCTGTACGGCGAGGGTTTCGAGCAGGACGGCACCACGCCCACGTCCACCATGCAGAAGGCCGCTGATTGGGGCCAGGTGGGCGCGTGGGTGGAGAACTTCCTCGCGCCCGAATCCCACCGATTCAACCAGGCCATCTCCTACGAAGCTTTCGAGAACGCCGATGACGGCACCTTCGCCGACGGAGTCACGTCCTTGGGCTACAAGCCCCAGGTAACCGCCAGCAACGGCACGCCGGACGCTCCGGTGGAGCTGTCCAACCCCGAGGCCCTGGCCTGGCTTTCGCACGTGGTGAACAACAAGCACGACGAGCTGACCGGCGCGACCTACGCCAACGCGGACGGCGACACGGTCGAAGTCACTTTGGGCTCCCTGAGCGCCAAGATAGCCCAGGACGCCCCCTCAACCATCTCGCTCGCCGGCTCGAACTACCTCGGCGGCGACGCGGGCGCCAAGCTCAAATGGGTGCCCATCGGCAGCTACGAGTACAAAGGCTCGTTCGACGGCACGGGCCACGAGATAGACGATATGGCCAGCGATCAAGGACTGTTCGGAACCTTGTTGTATGGCGATCTCAAGAACGTCGGCATCGGCTCCAACAGCTCGGCCAGCATGGGGGGCCTCGCTACCGTGATAGCGATGGGCTCGCTCGTCGAGAACTGCTGGAACAAGGCGGACGTTTCCGGAAACGGGGGAGCCGGCGGCATCGCGTACAATGTGACAACGACGTCGCTTGTTGGGTGCTGGAACTCCGGCTCGGTGTCGTCGTCCGGCGGCAGCGCCGGCGGTCTTGCTGGCAGGATCGTCAACGCGCCCATCGAGCGCTGCTACAACATCGGCGAGGTGCGCGGTGCCGACTGCCCTGCCGGCGGCCTGGTGGGGGATCTGACCTTCACCGAGGGCATCGGCAAGATAACCGATTGCTTCAACCGGGGGAAGGTTTCCGCGACCGGCGTGCCGGCAGCCGATTCCCACGACCGCTACAGCGCCGGCGGCCTGGTGGGATACCACGAACCCAGCCCGTCCTCCCTCGTGTACGAGAACTGCTACAACGCCGGCGAGGTCACCGCCGAAGCCGACTCTTACGCGTTGGGAGACACTCGCTATGACGGCGGGGGCACCCAGGTGACGTTCTCCAACTGCTACTACGACAGCAGCACCGTCTCCGCCACCGGCGACACGGGCAAGGCGGGCCTCACCGGCCTGACCACCGATGCGTTCAAGACCGGCCAGGTTGCCTGGCTGCTGGACCATCCGGATGCGGGCGGCGCCATCGACGCCGCGGCTATCGACGCCGGCCCGGGCAACGGCGTGTGGGGGCAGAAGCTCGTGCACAAGCCCCTCGACGGCTCGATGGACACCACGCCGCTCGTCGGCGGCGAGGTCTACCCGGATTTCTGGGACGGCACCGGCACGTTCGGCACCGCCAGCTACGTCGACGGCACCGACCACCCGGCCGTCGCGCGCGTGGACTACGGCTTCGAAGAGGGCATGGACCCCGCCGTGGACGCTGTGAACCTGTTCCTGAACCGGGGCGGCAAGGTCATGCTTGCCGGACCCTCCGGCGACGAGCAATGGAAGTACTTCCGCGACGCGGACTTCACCAACGAGATAACCAACCGGCTCTACGATACCGCCACCGAGACCGCGTCCCTCACGGGCGGCTACCCCGTGTACGTGAAGACGAACTACACCAGCTGGGCCGACGTGGGCAAGAAGCAGACCGCGGACAAGCTGAAGAACACCTACTGGGATGACGCGACGGGCGCGTGGGTCAACGACGGCACCACGCCGGCTCCGGGTCTGGCCGCCCTGGAAGGCGACGCGACGAGCGGCTTCACCATCCGCAGCGAGGAAGCCTTCGCGTGGTGGGCTTACCAGGTGACGGACAACGTGGCCGGCTTCCGCGAATCGAACGTCACGCTGGCGCCCACCGGCAGCCACACCGCGTTCGACTTCGCCGGCACCAAGTACGGCGGCTCCGTGGACGAGAGCGCCTCCGAGTCCACCGTAGATCAGGCTAAGGCCAAGTACCAGACCTGCCTGCCGTGGGTGCCCATCACGGAGTACTCGGGCACCCTGGAAGCCAACGGCATGGTCCTGCGCAACCTGGACATAAAAGGCGCGGGCTTGTTTGTTCAGCTGACCGGTGCCACCGTGAAGAACCTGCATGTGGGTAGCGGATACTTAGAAAAATATGCGTGTGGTCAAGTGGGCATGATAGTAGGCTTGGTCAAGGGGTCGGTGAGGCTGGAAGGTTGCGAGAACGCGGCGGCCATCTACGGTGATCTATACACAGGCGGCCTGGCGGGATACGTCCTCAGCGGTTCGAGCATCACCGTGGTTCGTTGCGGCAACTCCGGTTTGATCGAAGCCAATACCAGCGGAGAACCGCGTAGCTTTGGAGGACTGGTCGGCACCCTCGAGGGAACGGGCAGCTTTACCGATTGCTATAACACCGGCAAGGTGTGGAGCCCCAATGGCTCCGGCGGTTTTGTCGGCGAATTGCTCGGCGGCGCCTCTTTCAAGAACTGCTACTCCGCCGGCGAGGTGGACGATGCAGCTGCGAGTGGCTCGAACAGCGTCTCCGTCGACAACTGCTACTACGACAGCCAGGTCATAACCGGCAAGGCCCAAGGCCTCACGCCGCTTTCCACCGCCCAGCTGCAAACCTGGGGTGCGGCCTACCAGCTGAACGGCGGCGCGATGGGCGGCAAACTTAGGGATCCCGGCAAGGTGGCCGACATGGACGCGTGGACATGGGTTACGGGCGAGTACCCCTCGCTCATCCCGCACGACGCCAACGGAACCGTGAACAACGAGCGCATGGCCGCTGCCGACGACTGGGGCCAGGTGGGCCGCTGGGTGGAGGACTTCGACCCGACGGACGCCGACGGGAACAAGATCAAGCCCGACATGACGGCCAAGGACGGCTCCGACGCCGACAACGCCATAGAGATTGCCACCCCCGAGGCCTTCGCCTGGTTCGCCGACCGCGTGAACAACGCGGGCGATAGCACGGTGGGCGCGGGCACCACCGAGTACCGGAGGGCTTTCGCCAAGCTCGTGCCGAGCGCGGCCGACGCGGCGGCGGGCACGTCCACGGTGTTCGACCTCACGGGCTCCCAGTACGGCGGCTCCGTGGCGTCGGGCGACGTGACCGGCTCAACCGTGGACGAGCAGGTGGCCTCGGCCAAGGCCAAGTACGCGGGCGCCCTGAAGTGGATCCCCGTGGGCAGCGGCACGAATCTCGGCGCGGGCGAATACGTGCGCTTCAACGGCAATTTCTCCGCGGCCGGCACCGTGGTGGAGAACCTGCACGTTCAGGCGGTTCAGCACGCCGGCCTGTTCGGCTGCGCGTACAACGGCGGCCGCGCGTCCGGCGTGACGATAGAGGACGTGTCCGTGACCGGCGGCTACGTGGAGTCGAGCGAGAATGTGGCGGGAGGCGTGTTGGGCGGCACCGCGTCTCGCGGTCAGAACGACAGGGTATCCCTCGCTCGATGCTCCAACGCAGCAACCGTTGTATCCCTCGCCGCCGGGTACGATATAGGTAACGCGGGGGGTCTTGTTGGCATAGCGCCGTACGCCTCGTTCGATCGATGCCGAAATGACGGCACGGTGAAGGGCGGCTACTCCGGCGGCGGCATCTGCGGCGGCTCGTTCGCCTGGGGGGGCCACAGCAATACGCATGGGTATGCCGATTGCATGAATACGGGATCGGTATGGGGCGGCAACTGCGCCGGCGGCATCTGCGGCAACAGCGGCTACGGCGGCAAGATCTCCAGCGCCTCTAACTGCTACAACGTCGGGAGCGTGGAGGGAGGCACCGACGGGCTGCACGCGTTGTTTGTGCCGGAGGACTCCACTAGTGGAGTCTCCAGCGTCACGAACTGCTACTACCTAGACACGCTTCCCGCCGACACCTACGGCACGCCCAAGACCGCGGCCGAGTTCGCAATCGGCCAGGTGGCCTGGCTGCTGGACCATCCGCTCGCGGGCGGCGTCATGAACGCCTCCTCGGGCACGGCCGGCTCGGGCAACGGCGTCTGGGGCCAGAGGCTCCAGCGCGACGCGATGGGCGAGCTGGTCACCACGCCGCTCTCCACCGGCGACGCCTACCCGGCGTTCCGCGGCACCGAGCATCCGGCCGTGGCGCGCATGGACTACACGTTCCACGACGAGCTGGGCTCCCCGTCCCCGGTCGTGGACGCCAAAGACCTGTTCCTCAACGAGGGCAGCATGATGGCGCTGGCCACCTCGGGCACCTCCACGCCGTGGGCCCACTACAGCGACAACGGTTACACGAACAAGCTGGACAACCCCTACAACACGGGCGCGACCGGCGTGGCGCAGAGCCCTGCGGGGTACTACCCCGTGTTCGTGAAGCTGGGCATCGCCAGCTGGGCCGACGTGGGCAAGCTGCAGGATGAGACCGACCTGCGCAACACCTATTGGGATGCCTCGTCCAGCACCTGGATCAACGACGGCTCCACCCCGGCTGCGGGCACCGCCGCCCTTGAGGGCAACGCCCAGGATGGCTTCACCATCCGCAGCGAGAAGGCCTTCGCCTGGTGGGCCTACCAGGTGTCGATGAGCGCCACCGGCTTCCGCGCGGCGAACGCCACGCTGGAAGCCGCAGCGGGCCACGCCGGCACGTTCGACCTGGCCGGCGAAGAATACGGCTACGGCGCGGACGCCTCCGTCACCGAAGACGGCACCGTGGCAACGGCCCAGGCCAAGTACGCTGGCTGCTTGCCGTGGGCGGGCGTGAGCGAGTACGAGGGCTCCTTCGACGGCGGCAACGTGGACGTCCGCAATCTCTACATGAGCAAGAGCACTGCCGTAGCGGGCATGGGGATGGGCCTGTTCTGCACTCTGAGCGGCGGCTCCGTCCAGAATGTGCGAGTAGCCAGCGGCTACGTGGACGGTGAATCCCGAGGCTACGTCGGCGCCGTCGTTGGCCTCATCGATGGTACTGCTACGATCGCAGGGTGCGAGAACGCGGCGACCGTAACAGGCGGCGGCGCAGCGTTCATCGGCGGCGTGGCGGGAGCCGGCTATCGTAGATCCTCGGTTGATATGAGCCGTTGCGGCAACTCCGGCATGGTCTCGACTTCCAGTCCGGACAGCGCATTGGGCGTAGGCGGCGTGCTCGGCGGGGGAACCTCTTTCGAGCTAACGCTTTCAGACTGTTACAACGTGGGGGCATTGCCAACTGCTAACGATGCTGTCGGAGGACTGGTCGGCAATATGAAAAGCGGCACGGCAGCGACGCCCATAACCATTGCGAATAGCTACAGCGCCGGCGCCGCATCCGGCAAAAACGCGCTGATAGGAAACGTGGACAACGCGCCCGGCGACGTGCCGATCACCGTTTCCAACAACTACTACGACAGCTCCGTCATCGGCGGCGGCGAGAACAACGGCGCCATGCCCCTCACCACCCAGCAGCTGCAAACCTGGGGCGCGGCCTACCAGTTGAACGGCGGCGCGACCGGCGGCGGCTCGATAACCGACCCCGGCAACGTGGCCGGCATGGGCGCGTGGACCTGGACGGGCGCGGGCGAGTATCCCTCGCTCATCCCGCACGACGCCTCCGGCGCGGTGGGCGGCCAGCACATGGCCAACGCGGCCGACTGGGGCCAGGTGGGCGCCTGGGTGGAGAACTTCAACCCCATGGCCGCCGACGGCACCACGCCCATCAGGCCCGCATATTCCTCGGGGATAGGAAGCGCCGCAGGCAACCCCATCCCCATCGAAACCCCGGAAGGGCTGGCTTGGTACGCCGACCGCGTGAACAACGCGAACGGCACGGTCATTTCCGACGGCACGGTTGCCTACGGGTCCTCTTTCGCCCGCCTCATGCAAACCGGCACCACGCCGCTCGAGTCCATCTCGCTCCTCGGCGCCAAGTACACCGACGACGCCGCAGGGCTCGCCTGGGTGCCCATCGGCACGTCGGGCACTCCGTACAGCGGCGGCTTCGACGGCAACGGCAAGGCCATCGTCGGCATGCGCGTCAACGGGTCGACCGCCAACCAGGGTCTGTTCGGCTATGCCGTGAAGGGCTCTGTCGCGGAATCGGGCTACATCAAGGATCTCTCGTTGTCCGGTTCGGTGGCGTCCAGCATCTCAAGCACCGATGCGAACGTCGGCGGGCTGGTCGGATTCGCCAGCTCTGCCACATTGACCAACGTCCAGGTGGATGTCGAGGTGGACGCCAGAGGGAGAAACGCTGGCGGCATCGTTGGCTACGCCTATGACGTGCAAATCGAGCGCTGTTCCCATACGGGGGCGATCACGAGCACGGTCACCACCGTCGGCGGCTTGTTCGGCTATGCGGACAAAACGACGATCAAAGACTCCTTCCATGAAGGTACGGTGGCAGGAGCGTCGTATGTTGGCGGCCTGGGGGGTTCCGCGTACGGCGGCACGACCTTCGTGAACTCCTACGCGTCGGCCGCGGTCAACACTCCGAGCGGCGGCATAAAGAACGCCGTTCTGGCCTTCGGCAGTGCATCTTTGGCAAACTTCTACTACAACAAGGACTTGTGCGGCACCGGCAAGGCCGGTTCCACCGGCAAGACCGCCGAGGAGTTCGCCTCCGGCGAGGTGGCCTGGCTGCTCGACACGGCCAACGCGGGCGGCACGCCTCTCGACGAGGCCGCGGCCTCAGATGACGAGACCGGGCGCGGCGTGTGGGGCCAGAAGGTCGTGCGCGACGCGGCGGGCAACCTCGCCTACGATTCGGGCAATCCGTCCGCGTACGCAGGCGATGCGCTCCCGCGCTTCTGGGACGGCTCAACTGGTTCCGGTTTCACTGACGGCACGGTGCATCCGCGCGTGGCCAAGGTGGGCTTCAGCCTGTACGAGCCCGATTTCCCGAGCGAGACCGCGCCTGCCGCCGCCTACGCCAATATCGGTGGCGCCGTGGCCCTGCCCGCGCCCAATGCGGGCGAGACGTGGTGGTACTGGCTCCATGGGGTCGACAGCGGCATTGCCATTGCTGGTTCCCCCTGGTCGGTGGGCGGAGAACCGTTGAACACCGGAGAGCTCGGCGTCGCCTACTACCCCGTGACCATCGCTAAGAGCGTGGGTTCGTGGTCCGTCGTGGGCGCGCAGCAGAACGAGGCCGATCTGCGCCAGGCGAACGCCCAGGGCGTCGTGCCTCTGTCCGGCAAGGGCTCCGAAGACGAACCCTTCGTGCTGAGCACGCCCGAGGCCCTGGCTTGGTTCGCCCACATGGTCAACTTCCATTCCGAGGAGGTCATCAGCAACAGCGACAGCACGAACGGCGGCCAGGTTTCGTTCAATGGCTCGTCCACGCCGCGCACCTACCAGTCCGCGTGCGCGCAGCTGGGCCGCAGCATCAACCTGTTCGGCACGCAGGCCACCGGCTCCGCTCAGGACTACATCAGCTCCTCCACGCCGCTGGAGCCCGGTCGCGCCATGCGCTGGCTGCCCATCGGCTTCGGCGAGACGCCGTACCTGTTGGGCACCTTCGACGGGCAAGGGAATACGATCGATTACCTGAACGTGGTGCTGGGGTCGGATGCCACGTCCGCGGGCCTGTTCGGCGCGGTCATGTACGCCACCGTGCGAGGGGTGAACGTGGCCGATACCAGCCAGGTGATCCACACCGGAGCCGCAGCTGCCTCGGAGGCCGCCATGGCCGGCGGCATCGTGGGCATGGCGATGGGCTCCACCATAGACGGCTGCTCGTTCGCCGGAGCGGTGGAGTCCACCACCGCCGGCGGAGTCGTGGGCTTCGTCACGGGAGACAAGAGCGGTTATCGGGAAACCGCGATAACGAACTGCTCCAACACCGGGCAGGTCGAGGGCGTGTCGGCCGGCGGCCTGGCGGGCGGCTGGATAGTTGAGGCGGACGCCATCGGCGTTCGCATGGAGAACAGCTACAACCGCGGGAGCGCGAGCGGTTCGGTGGTCGGCGGACTGCTGGGCGTGGCCAGCCTGAAGGGCAAGACGAGCGTTTCCACCTGCTACAGCACCGGGTCGGTGGTCTGCGAGCCGACGGCGGGTCTCCCTGGGCCGCAGGGCTCCAGCGCGGCCGGCGGCCTGGTGGGCGCCGTCGTCGACGCCGCCGATGGCGAGTTCATGCTCAAGGACAGCTACGTTGCGGCCGAGTCGTTCGTTACGAATGCGAACGTGGACGCCGCCGCCAAGGGCACCCTGGTGGGCATGGCCCAAACGAGGACCGAATCCACGAAACAGCTGCTGACGTTGGAGGGGTGCCGCTACGAGAACTCGGCCGGCACGCCGCTGGCGGGTCTGGATGCCGTGGGGTCCAGCTGCCTGGGCGCCATCGCGGGCGGCTCGGTGACCCCGGCCATGGCCCAGGGCGTTTCCACCGCTGGCCTGCAGGATTGGTCGGCGGCCTACGCCATGAACGGCAACACGTACGTGGACGACGGCGCGGGCACCACCGCCACCGTGTGGACCGTGGACAACACCTCGCCCGAGGCCAACCGCGGCTACCTGGTGTTCGGCAATTTGAAGGCCACGCCGGTTTCCGCCACGCTCGACCCCGACGACATGGCGGGCACATCCGACGGCACGGTGAATGCGCCGCTGCTGAACGGTTTGACGCCCGTCACGTTCGCCGGACCCGTGCAGGTGGTCGAGGGGGCTGCGTTCTCCTCCGGCACCGCCGGCGCGACGCCGCCCGATTTGGCCGACAGCGCGCCAGGCGTGGGCAGCATCAAGGACGCCTACACCACGCGCGGCACGACGAACGCCGCGGCCAAGATAGCCCTGCAGCTGGTGAACTACGACGCGGTGGCGGGCACGGCGGGCAACCCCGCGGTGCTGGCCCGCGACCTGGCGGCGGGCGGCACGCTGGGCGCGGCGGGGGATTCCTTCTCCGGCGTGTCCCTGAACGCGGTCGCGGCCTACAACCGCTCCGACGCGCTTTCGTACACCACGCTGCTGGCCAGCGGGCGCGACGGCTATGCGGTGGAGATATCCGTGGAGCCGCGCGAAAGCCTGACCGCCCAGGTGGACGTGCCGGTGGACGCCGAGACGTTTACGCTGGAGCCCGACGGCACCGTGCAAACGGCCGAGGCCGTCAACCAGTCCGCCGTGCAGAACAAGGGCACCGCTCCCGTGGCGGGCAGCATCTCCGCCGTGGAGGCGCTGGCGGAGGGCACCCACCAGGTGGGCTACGACGCGAACAACGACGGCAGCATCGACAGGAACGACGTGTTCGAGGTGACCGACGTGCTGCTGCCCACGGCGGACGGCACTTCGCCGCTGGCGGACTCGAACGATCCCATCGACGGCGACCTGGTGCGCCTGGGCCTGAAGGACTGCGCGGAGCTTGATCCGTTGAAGCTGCCGCTGTACTACGTCCCCGGCGTTCCTGGCGCGAACGGCACCATCCCGCTGGCGTTCGCCCTGCCCGGCACCGTGGGCAGCCCGACGCAGCTGGCCTACCGCTACTTCATGGACTACACGGGCACCTACGTGCTGCAGCCCGGAACCACCCAGGGCGCCTTCGGCTACAAGGTGTCCTACGACATAGCGCTTTCCGCCAACGACGTGGACGCCAAGCAAGCCAGCGTCTCCGCGCCATAGGAAGGCGGCACGCGCTGCCGAGGAAGCACCAAGCGTCAACGAGCACTGAGCACTGAGGAATCACGAGCACTGAGAACCATCGAGCAAGGAGCACGACCGAGCAAGGAGCACGACCGAGCACCACCGCACGCGCGCCTGACAGCCCCGCACCGACGACCGAGCTCTACCGACAAGGCAAGGAACATGGGAAAGAAGAAAGACAAGAAACAGAAGAAGGAGAACAGCCCGAAGGCCTCGGCTGCCGACCGCGCGTCCGCAGCCGAGGCGCCGGACGGCTTCTCCGCGCCCAAGAGGCCCGAAGCGCCTGCGGCGTCTGTGGTGCCCGAGGTGTCCGCGGCGTTTGCGGCGCCCGAAGCGCCTGTGGCGCCCGCGGCGTCTGAGAGGCCCGCGGCTCATGCGGCGCCCGGAACGCCGGGGACGCCCGCGGCGCCGGCCAACGCTGCGGCGCCGGCCGGCCCCGCGATGTCGGCAGGCTCCGCAACGGACGGTCGCGCCGCGATGGGCGCCCACGCCGCAGCTGGCAAGTCGGCGGACCGCGCGCCCGCGTCGGAAGCGGCAGACGCCTCATCTTCGGCCCACGAGCCCGTGGTGGCAGCGGCGCAGCGCATCGCGTTGGCTGCATTCGAGGCGGCCGATGCGGCTCAGCGAGCTGCATTGGAACGCGGGCAGGGCGTTGAGGAATCCACGGCGGCGCTCGAAGGCGCCCTTGCGGCTTTGGCGCAGGCCGACGCCGCCGCCGAGGCTTTGGCCGCGGGCGATCCCCGCGCGCCCGAGCAGGTGAGGGCAGCGCTCGCCGTTGCCGCCCAGGCCTTCAACGCCGTGCAGAAACCCATTCCGGAACCTGCGCCGCAGCCCCAGCCCGAACCCCAGCACGCGGCGCAACCCGAATCCCGCTCGCAGACGAGCGCCGCACCGGCGCCTGCGTCTGCGTCTCGGCCCCAGCCGGTCTCGCAGCCGGCTGCGGCCCCGTCTTCCGCCGCAAAGCCCGTGGCTGCCCCCGCCGCAACGTACGAACCCGCGGCGGTTTCCGGATCGGCCGCGCCCGAACCCGTGGTGGCTTCGGGATCGGCCGCGCCCGAACCCGCGCCCGCGAAGACGCCCGAACCTGTGGCGGTGCCCGAACCCGCGCCCGCGAAGGCGCCCGAACCTGTGGCAGCGCCAGCTTCCGTGCCGGTGCCTGCTTCCGCCGCAACGTACGAACCCGCGGCAGCTTCCGGATCGGTCGCGCCCGAACCCGGTTCGTCGACGGAGCTGCCCGCCTCGATCACGGGCGCGCATCCGTTCCGGCCCGCGCAGTCGGCCCCGGCTCCTGCGGCGTCGGCGGCTCCCGCTTCGGCGATGGAGCCCGAGGCCGTTCCGCCCGCGCACGCTGTGCCCGCTCCGGCCGCGCAGGCCGCGACGGCTCTTCCGACGATGCCGGCTGCACCTTCGCATGCTGCAACACAAACAGATGTTTCACGTGAAACATTCCATTCGGCATCAAGCACGCAGCCTATCCCCGTAATCGCTTCGACGGTCGTCGCCCAGCCCGCAACGCGCCCCGCCGTCGTCCCCGCGCCCGCCGCGCAGCCCGAGCCCGCTCCCGCCGCGCAACCTGCGCAGGGGCAGGCCGAATTCGCATCACAGGTTGCTCCGGCTTCTGCAACCCAAACAAATGTTTCACATGAAACAATCGGACGAACCGCTCGTCAAGCGGATGGGCGGTTCGAACCGGAGGCAGCTTCCTGCTCGAATGCCGCTTCCCGCCCGGATTCCGCTTCCGCTCCGGCGCCTTCGAGCGCCTTGCCCGCAGAGGACCGCCGCGAGGTGCGCGGTGTGCAAACACGCGCGTCGGTTCTTGGTGGCCTGCCTCGCATCGTCGCCGATTCCAGTCCGACTCCGTCCGGCGTGCCCGCCGTTCCTGCCGACGAGATGCTGGCTCCCGGCTCGCTGCCCATGAGCAAGCGCGAAATCAAGGACCGGGCCCGGGCCGACGCGCGCGCCGCCAAGGACCGTGCGCGGGCAGAGAAGGCCGCGGCCAAGAAAGCCGCCCATGAAGAGAAGCTGGCGGCGAAGGAGCGCGCCCGCAACCGCAAGTCCGTAGACATTCCCCTGGGCGCCCCCGCGCCGCATGCTCCCGAGTCTGCGCCCGCGTCGGTTTCTGAAACACAAACAAATGTTTCACGTGAAACAATCGCGCGACCCCCGATTCAAGCAGAAACCCGCCCCGAGCCCGTCGCGCCTGCGCCCGCTCCCGTCGCCCCCGCGCCCGCTCCCGTCGCCCCCGCGCCTGCTTCCGTCGCGCCCGCGCCGCAATCCGCGCCGGCTCCCGCTTCCGCTGTTTCTGCGCCTGCGCGTTTTGCGCACGAAATCGCGCAGCACGAGTTCGCGGCGGTTTCCGAAACACAAACAAATGTTTCACGTGAAACAATCGCGCGACCACCGATTCAAGCAGAAACCCGCCCCGAGTCCGTCGCCCCCGAGCCTGCGCCGCAGCCCGCGACCGCGTCCACGTCGGCATCGCGGCCCGCGGCCGAAATCGCGGTTGCTCCTGCATCGCAGTCCGAACCCGCGCCCGCTCCTGCGAACGAACCTAAGCTCGAGCGCACGTTCGAACCCGAGCCCGAATCCTCGCGCACGCAGCGCCAGGCCAAGAAAGCCGAGAAAGCCGCCGCGCGCCAAGCGAAGAAGGCCGCTCCGGCCCCCGCCGCTCCAACCGCAGCCACGGCCCCCGCCGCCGCTTCGGCCACGGCCGCGACCTCAACCGCAGACTCCGCTGCGGCCTCTCCCGACGACCAGAAGCAGCCGCATGCGGCGCGCAACACGTGCATCGTGCTGCTCCTGCTCCTGCTGATTGCCGTGGGGTTGGTTTTGGCGGCGTGGTTGGGCCTGTTCCGCCTGCCCTCGCCGGTGCAGGATCGCATCGACCTTCTGCCGGACCCCTACGCCCAGCAGGGCAGGCTCAACGCCGAGGATTCCCCGGTCGCTCCCGGCAGCTATCGGCTGGTGCTGAACCAGATTCCGGGCAGCGAGCCGGGCTCCCGCGACGTCGCCATCGAATTCGAGAATCCGGCGCAGAACACGTACTCCGCGCGGCTGGATCTGTACCTGGACGACACGGGCCAGCTGGTGGGGTCCACGCGCATGATCTCGCCGGGCACGTACCTGGCCACCATGGCGCTTTCGGAACAGCTTCCGCCGGGCACGTATCAGGCCACCGCGAAGGTGGGCGTGTACTCCGGCGCCACCCAGGTGAACACGATGACGGCCGCTGTCGAACTCAGGATAAAAGGATAGGGACGAGGACATGACGGATACCGAGAACAACAACATCAGCGCCGGCTCTCCGGCCCCCGAACCCGCCGAGCAGCCCGCTGCCCCGGCCGCAACCGCTTCGGCCGCCGCAACAGCTGCAACCGCTTCGGCCGCTGCCCCGGCCGAAGCCGCCGTCCCCGCCGAGCAGCCCGCGAAGAAGTCGCAGCGCAAGTGGACCATCCTGGCCATTTTGCTGTTGCTGCTCATCGCCGCGGCCATTGCCGTGTTCATCTGGCTGACCAGCCCCGACCCCGACCGCGACGGCTTGCAGCCCGACGCCAACGCCAAAATAGGCTCGCTCTCGGGCGACTTCGACGACCTGGACAAGATCGTGGACGAAGGCATGCTCACGTTCTCCATCAACGTCACGCCGTCGTTCGCCAACGGAACCAGCCCCGGCAACCTCATGATCGAGAACGCCGAGATCAACAACAACCGGTTCACCTGCGCCATCTACCGCAAAGACACCGGCGAGCAGATCTACCAGTCCGGCGCGCTCGACCCCGGCCAGTACATCGAGAACGCGCCGCTGTCCGTGGATCTGGACCCCGGCACCTACCCGTGCACGGCGTACTTCAGCACCTACAAGCTCTCCGACAACACCCCCATCGGCCAGGCGGCCGCCGAGATCACGGTCTACGTGCTGGGATAGGGGAGCGAACGTGAAGACGAGGCGACACCTGTGGAACGCCGGAGCAGACCCGCCCGCGGGCGGACGAGGCTCCCGCCAGGGGCGTGAGCCTCCCGGAATGCGGGAGGTGGTGCGTTTGGCATGAGACAGAAACCAGCGGCCGAAGGGCCGCATCCATGCGAAGGAAACGAAAAAGGAGGAACAATGTACAAAAGGAAAGTAGGGGCCCTGGCGCTGAGCGTGGCTCTGGCGTCCGCCATCTGCGTGCCCACGGTGGCGTTCGCGGCGGAGTGGGACCCGGCCGTCACGGGCACTCCCACGGAGGTGACCGAGCCCGAAGGCACCACTGGGCCGAGCACCGAGCTCACCGGCGTCATCAAGCCCACCACGCTGAGCGTGTCCGTGCCCACGGCCGTGACGTTCTCGGTCGACCCCGGCGCCGACCCGTCCTTCACGGGCGCTCCGACCAGTGAGGTCATCGGCCAGTTCGGCAACCCGAGCAACTACACCATCACGAACAAGTCGCGCGTGCCCATCTACGCCGCGGTGACCAGCGTGGCCGCCACCGACTGCACGCTCACCGACGCCTTCGCCAACCTGGAGGCCGGCACCGTAACCAATCCGAAGGTCATGGTCGCCCTGAACGACCATGCCAACAGCGACGGCGCGGGCAACACGTTGCTCTCCGTTGACGCGACCACCCCGACGCAGTCGAGCGGCTGGCTGGCGGACGGCACCACGTCCGCTCCGTACTTCGCGTTCCATCAGAACGATGCGGGGACCGACGTCGCCGACGGCAGGCTCGCCGCTGGCGTGACGTCCGCGGGAGTCGATGTCACGGATGATACGAACAAGGCCAGCATGTACGTGTACGGCGCCGTGAAGGGCGAGGGCTGGAACACGGGTGACAAGTTCACCGTCACGCCCACCTTCACCATCAAGACGGTGGCGTTCGCCTAGGCCAACGCTGCAACTCTGGCGCGGAAGCTTCGCGCCGAAACGGTCTTGCGGGGGCGGCCCGACCGGCTGCCCCCGCAGGCGCGGCTTCTGTTCGCGCAACGGCTGTTCGAACGATTGCATGAAGAAACGCACGAAACGGAAGCAGGATTGAGGATGGGCATGCACAACGAAACTCGCAGGTCATACGCCCCCGCGTTGGCGGGCCGTGCGGATGCGGCCCGCGCCGGCGCGCTGGGCGCGCGCGTGCTCCTGTCCCTGATCGCTTGCTTGCTGGCGGCGCTGCTGTCCATCGGCGCCGCCCAGGTGCCCGGCCAGGCGTTCGCCGCCTCGTCGGACGCCGACGTGTCCGTCAGCGTGGACGTGGCCCCCACCACGCCCCCGGCGAAGTTCTTCGCCGTCAAGGTGCTCGTGCGCGACGATGCCGGCGCGCCGCTGGCGGGCGCCCTGGTCTCGGTGGCGGGCGGTTCGGCATCCATGACCACCGGGTCCTCCGGCACGGTGACGGTGAGCGGGCTTTCCGCTGGAACCGCGTACGCGATGACGGTGTCGAAGGGCGGTTACGGCACCGTGTCCGGCAGCTTCACGTGCCACGGCTTGGCCGGCGAGGTGTGGCTGGTCACGTTGACGCACGTCAACGGCTCCGGCGGCGGGCCCAGTTCCGGCGGCGGGTCCACCACCGATGCGGGCGACGAGGAGAACCCCTACCTTACCGTCGACACCGACGATGCCGAGCAGCAGCTGGAAGACGCCGGCGCAATTCCGCCTCCGCCCGACGACGGCGCGTCGAAGTCCGACGGCTCGTCCAAGAGCGCTTCGGGCTCCAAGGACGGCGCCTCCGATGCCGACGGCGAATCCGGCGGAAACGCTTTGATGCGATTCCTGGGCGCCTCGTGGTGGTGGCTGCTGCTCCTGCTGCTGGCCGTGGCGCTGCTGATCTTCTTCATACTCTGGCGTCGCCGCAAAGACGACGAGGACGAGGCCGCCGCCGAAGCCGCTGAGGCTGACGCCGCCGAGGCTGACGCCACCGAGGCTGACGCCGAAGCCCACGAGGCTGACGGTGACAGTGACGCCGACGACAGTGACGATGACGCCGACGAAGACGGTGGCGACGATGGTGGTGACGGTGACGGCCCGCAACCCCCCGTGCCCGATTCCGACGCCGCAGATCCCGACGCCGACGATGCCGCCGACGCCGATGCCGACGCCGATTTCGCGTCCAGCCCCGCAGCCCCCGACGCCGATTCCGACGGCGCTAACGAAGACTCCGATTCTGTAGCCGCGTTCGCAACGCCCCCCATTGCGTTCGGCGCCAAACCGCAGTCCAATCAAGCATCGCGAACAAATGTTTCACGTGAAACATCCTCGTCCGTAACCCTCGATCCCGAGCTCGACCCCGCGGCCGACCCCGCGGTCGACTCCGCGGCCGACCCCGCAACCCTCGATCCCGCGGCCGATCCCGCCCTCGATCTCGCGGCCGGCCCCGCGGCCGATCCCGTCCTCGACCCCGCGGCCGATCCCACACTCGACCCCGACTTGGCGGCTTCCTCCGAAGCCGACCTTGCGTCACCCAGCGCAAAGCAGCGCGGGGCTTCCGTTCGCGTCGTTGCTCCTCGCCGCCCTGCAGGCCGCGATGGTTCATCACGGAAGGCCGGGCGCCGATGACCTCCGACGATCGCATCAAGCAAACCCCCGCTCCGGACTCGCCGGACATGCCTCCTGAGGCGTTCCCGAACAGCCTAGAGCCCGAGGAGCCCTCGCGCGGCCGATGGCGCTGGGTGGTCCTGCTCGCTCTGCTGCTGCTCCTCGCGTGCGGCGTGGCGTGGTTCTATCTGGCTCCGGTGCCCGACGATGACGACATCGAGCGAAACATCGTAGTGGGATCGGTGCTGGGAGACGACGGCGCGTCGGTGCGCGCCGAGAGCGAGACCACGGCGGCGTTCTCCATCAACTCGGTCATGCGCTTCGACAGCCCCTCGTCGAAGGGCTACATCTACTTCGAGAACCCCGAAGGCAACGGCAAGTACCTCAGCCTGGTCCTCGTGCGCGACGACACGGGCCAGACCGTCTACGAGACCGGCCTTTTGCAGCCCGGCACGTACGTGGAGCAGGATACGCTCGACGCCATGCTCCCGTACGGGGAGTACGCCTGCACGGCGCAGGTGAACGCCTACCGCATCCCCGACAAGACGCCGCTGGGCACGGTAGCCGCCGCGGTCACCGTGAAGGTGGGATCGTGAACGCGCAGGCGCGGGGGGACCGCGCGACCCTTTCCCGCTCCACATCCTGCGCTTCACGCAAGTTGACAAAAACGGCTTCGAATGTGCAGTTTTCAGCGGCCTCGAAAGCCTCGCGACGGCAAAAGCCCAGGTCGCGAATTCCAGAACTCCGAAACACGGCCGAAAAGGTGCACATTCGGCGCCGTTTTTTGTCACTTCCGGATTTCCGCCCGCCCGCGAGTTTTCGCCCCCTTCCGGAACCCTGCTCGCGCTCGAGTTTCCGCCCGCGCCTGGGATTCCGCCCGCCCGCGAGCTTCCGTCCGCGCTCGAACAGGGATGGAACCCTGGAAGTTCGGCGGACCTGGGCGCAGGGGGCACCGGCGCAGAGGCTTGGCAGCGAGACGGCCACCCGCCCGCTTCCGGGTTCCCTCCCGCTTCCGAATGGAGGCGGCGCCCGGGGAACTGGGCCGGCCCGGGAGGCTGGGCTGGCCCGGGAAACTCGGCTGGGTTGGGAAGTTGGATTGAACCGGGAAGCTGGGCCAGCTTGGGAGGCAGGACTGGCCCGGGAGGCTCGGTTGGCCTGGGAGGACGATGCGGAGCTTTGGAAGCTCGGTGAGTTTGGGCGCGCGGCGCGGCCGACGACAGCGGCACAACAAGAACGGAAGGCGTTTTGATGGATACGAAAACGAAGAAGGAACTCGCAGGCGGAAAGCGCTCCGCAGCAGCCTGCACCCCCGCGGCACCCGAAACTTTTGCTTTACCTGGGACTTCGGCTGCCCCTAGCACTTCCGTGGCGCCTCCCGCGCCCGTGCGCGCCCCGCACTCGGCTACGGCGCACTCGCGCACCACCCCGCGCGCCCCGCACTCGGCCGCGGCGCACTCGCGCACCATCCCCCGCACCATCTCGCGCTCCTTTGCGCGCGTCGGGGCGGCGGCCTTGCTCGCTGCGGTGCTCGCGTGCCCGGCGGCGCTCGCGTTCGGGGACCCAAGCGCCGGCGGCATCACCGACGTGACCGAGGCCACCGCCGACACCGTCCTCACCGGCGAGGTGAAGTACACCGACGACGTGGTAAGCGTCGAGCTTCCCCTGAGCATGCACATGGACATCAAAACCAACAGCAACGGCGCGCTGGACTCCGCCGCCACGCCCGAGGTAACCAGCATCGTGAAGAACAACACGCACGGCCGCCCGATGCGAGTGACGCTGTACGAGACGAAGGACCCGGACGGCCTTTTGAACGACGTGGTGCTGAAATTGAACGGCAAGGACATCTCCGCGTCCGTGGGCCCGGGCACGCCGAGCCATTCGGAGCAGGAGCTGGTGTCCTTCATCGAGCCCGCCGGAGGGCAAAAGGTCATCTCCCTGGCTGCATCGGAGACGAGCCCCGGCCATGTGATCCCCGAACAGCGAACCACCGTGACCATCACGGTTAAAGCAATCGCACTGTAGAAGAGAAAGAGAAAGAGGATGAGCATGAACATGTTGAAACTGGGTCGCGTCGCCTGCACGGCGGGATTGGCGGTGGCGTGCGCGGCTGGGTTGACGGGTTGCGGCTCGTCGGGCGCCTCGGGCAACGCCGCAACGGTGAACGGCACCGCCATCGGCGAGGATACCGTCACCGCCTACGTCGAGAACTTCCGGGCGTCTTCAAGCCTTCAGGACGAGGCCGCTTGGGCCCAGTGGCTCGTCGACAACGACCGCACGCCCCAATCGGTGCGCGAAGAGGTTGTCGACTACTACGTTGACCAGGAGCTTCTGCGCCAGGCGGCCGCAGAGCGCGGCGTGGCGGTGGACGATGCCGCGGTGGACGCGGCCGTGCAGAACATCAAAGACGGCTACGGTTCCGACGAGGCCTGGCAGGAAGCGCTGCAGAAGGCGGGCACCACGGAGGAAGCCTACCGCCAGCAGACCGAGCTCTCGCTGCTGGAAACCGCGCTGAGGGACTCCTTCAACGCCGACGCCGACGCCGATCAGGCCGCCGTCTCCGACGAGGACCTGCTGGAGCGCGCCTCCTCGTACAACGGGGCGAAGCGCTTCTCGCTCATCGTGATCGCGCCTGACGGCGAAAACGATGCGCAGACCGTGCTGAACAGCATCAACAACGGGCTGGATTTCGCCGAGGCGGCTGCGCAGTACTCGGCGGACGAGAGCGCCCAGAACGGCGGGGACAAGGGGTGGGACGTTTTGTCCGCCCCCGATGAGGAGTGCGCCGCTGCGCTCGAAGGGCTTGAAGAAGGCCAGGTGAGCGAGCTGATAGAAACCGAGAACGGGGTGTGCATCGTCAAGTGCACCGAGGTGTTCTCCGTTCCCGAAGACGGCTTGACCGCAACCGACCAGGTGCCCGAGGCGCTGCTGGACGCCGCGCGCTCCCAGCTTGCCAGCCCGGATCAGTCGAACGGCTACAACGATTGGTACGCCGACTTCAAGGGCAAGGCCGAGATCGTGGTGAACGACATGCCCGAGCAGGTCTCGTACAACGTCGACCTGTCGCAGTACCAGTCGGAATAGGATCGAAAGGGACGATCGTCATGGTGAGGGTGAGCAACAAGGTGATCGAACAGCGCAGGGTGCGTTTGCTGGGCGCTCTTCTCAAGCACGCGGAGGAGGGCGGCGACGCGCTGGAGCTGTCGAACCGGCAACTGGCTTGCGAGCTGCAAATATCCGCTGGCGCGGCGCGCGGCCTCCTGAAAGGGGTGCGCGCCGAGGGCCTGGTTGCCGTCCAGCCGCGCTTCCTGTCAAACGGGGGCCAGGCGGAGAACGCCTACCGCATAACCGCGAAGGGCGTCGAGTTCCTGCGCCGCGCCGCCCAAGGCTCCGCCAAGGCCGACATCGCCGTGCCCGAGCTTCGCGCCGCCTCGGCGCGGCTGGGCGAGCAGGAGCAGCAGCCGTGCCGAGGGTGAAAGCGGCGGTGTCGCATGATCACGAGCTTTCGGTGCTCGCGTTCCTGCGCGATCGCATGGAAAGCCCGGAAGGGGTGGTTTCGTCCATCGGGAACGTCGCGCGCGAGACGGGCTTGACCGTCCATCAAGCGCGCGCGGCCCTGCGGCGCCTGGGGAAGAACGGCCTGGTCGAAACCATCCACCGAAGCTTTCCCAACGGCGCATCGGCCGAGAACGCCTACCGTCCCACGCAAGCCGGCCTTGACGAGCTGGCCGGCGCCGCGTGCGCGCCGCCTTGCACCCCATTGGCCGAACAGGGCCGGCGCGACGAGCGGGCGGTGTGATGGACGGACAGGAAAAGGGGCCCCGCGCGCAGACGGGCTTTCGGTCTCCCACGTGCCGGCTGGGCCTTGCCGGGCTGGCGCTTGGGGCGGGCGTGGCGCTGCACGGCAGAAGGAGCGCCGCGCGCGAGGCGTCCCGGCTCGCCGGCACCGATCCGCTCACCGGCGGATGGAACTTGCGCCGCTTTCAAACGGAGGTCGAGAAAACGCTGGAGAAGGCGCAGGGCGGCGACGTCGCCGTGATGGTGGTCGACATCAGCCGGTTCAAGAACTTCAACGACGCCTTCGGCTACGCTGAGGGAGACCGCCTGATCCTGGAGCTCGACCAGCTGTCGAAAAGCTACGAGGGGGAAGGCGAGTTCCACGCGCATATCGGGGCCGACCAGTTCGTGGCGCTGCTGCGCTGGAGGGGGTTGGAGGACTTCGCCGCCCGCTTCGCCCGGCTCGACACCGACGTGAACGGCCTTGAGATGCTGAAATCGCGCAACTGCCGGATACTCTGCTACGGCGGCGTGGCTGTGTTCGACGGCCCAAGCGGATGCGGGCGGCATTCGGCCATCGAGCTCATCGACCGCGCCCGCTACGCCCGCGAGTGCGTGCGGGAATCTCCCAGAAGCACGTTCGCCCTGTACGCCCAGTCGATAAAGGACAGCGACATCGCGCGGCGCGCCTTGCAGGGAGCCGCCGTCAACGCGCTTGCGAACGGCGAGTTCGTCCCCTATTACCAGCCGAAGGTGGCGCTTGGCACGGGGGAGATCGTCGGGTTCGAGGCGCTTGCGCGATGGCAGGTGTCGGAGGGGGAGGTGATCGGCCCGGCGGGGTTCGTGGAACCGCTCGAAAGCAACGGGTTCATGCCCGAGGTGGACTTCTGCATACTCCGGCAGGCCTGCGCCTTCCTGCGGGACCGCATCGCCGCGGGGCTGCCCGTGGTTCCCATGGCGTGCAACTTCTCGCGGCTCAACCTGCTTGACGACGCTTTCGTGTCGACGCTGCTCAGCACGGTGCTGGAGTACGGCGTTCCCTGCGAGCTGTTGGAGCTCGAGCTGACCGAGAGCATCGCCATGGAGGACCTCCTTCGCGTGGCCGCCGTGGCCGAAGGCTTCAAGAAAAACGGGTTCTCTCTGGCCATCGACGACTTCGGCAGCGGCTACTCGTCGCTGGGGATGCTGCAGGCGCTTCCGGTGGACGTGCTCAAGATAGACCGGAGCCTGCTGGTGAGCAGCCAGGGAGATTCCCGGAGCAGGATCATCCTCGAAAGCGTGGTGACCATGGCCGACCGGCTGGGCGTGAGCGTGGTGGTGGAAGGGGTGGAAACGCTCGAACAGGCCGCCCTGCTCCAAGCGCTCGATCCGCGCATCGTCGTGCAAGGGTACCTGTGCTCGCCTGCCGTTCCCCGCGCGGAGGCGGCGGCGCTGCTCGACGGGGGAAGGCTGTTCTCCCTGCTGTGACGGCGGCCCGGACTGCGGCCCGGCCGCCGGCCCGGGCGGGCCGCATCCGGCGCGGCCGCCGGCTTCGCCGTGTCAGCGAAATCATCGTTCCAGGTGGAAAACCAATTTGACGGCAAGCGCCCTCCGGCGTGCTACCATCTGCTACTCGAATACGCTCGCGCGCCGTTGGCTGCGCGCGGCAAGCGGCGACGAAGCGGCGGCTGGAAAGGGGATCGCATGGAGGTCGATCATGCGGGCGCAGGAGAGGTCCTGAACGGGGGTTGGCCTTCGGATCATGCGATGGTGGGCATGTCCCGCAAGGTGCTGGTCGACCATTACCTGAAGCGCGACATCGAGGCCATGATGGGCCCGATGGCCGAAGACATGACCTGGATCGGCCCGCTGGCCTGCCAGCACGCCCGCAGCGCGGCCGACATGCGCGCCCTGGTGGAGCCCGAGTACGCCAATCCGGTCGAGCTGGTGGACGAGCACTGGGGCATCCGCGTGGTGGGCAGCGCCCGCATCGTCATTGCCACCTACGGCGCCGTCGTTTTGGACTCGCCCGCTTCCGACGTGGTGTTTCGCCAATCGGCCACGTTCGTCTGGGGCCTAGCCCCCGAAGGCCCGCGCATCGTTCACCTGCACCTTTCGAACGCCTACGACGTGCCGCCTCGGCTCGATCGCACATCGGAGCCCGGCGAGGACCCGGTGGGCTACGCGGTGGCCTCCGTAACCGCGCCGAAGGAAGAGGAGAAGCGTTCGAACATACGCTTCGACGAGCCCGCAGGCCGTTCGCGCTTCATCCCGGAAGACCGCGTGATCTGCCTGGACGCCGCCGAAGAGGGATGCATCGTGGTGCAGGACGGCGAAAGCTTCGCTGAGCGGGAGAGGCTTGCGGCCATGGAGCGGAAGCTGCCGGCATGCTTCGTGCGCACGCACCGATCGTGCATCGTGAACGCCCGCCGCGTCGAGGCGGTGTGGCGGTACCAGGTTCGGTTCGACGACGGGCGAACCCGTCCCATCGCGGAGCGCCGCTACCTTGACGTCGTCGAAGCCATCAGCAAGGTGGCCGGCCACAGCATCGAGCGCCGCTGAGGCGCGTCCTTCGGCATAATCCCAGGAAAACGGTGTGGAATTATAGCGCACCCCTGCGTCCTGAAAAACGCCTCTCGACCGGCCGCCGGCCGGAACGACCCCCTGGTTTAATTGCATTCGGCGGGCGATCCCCCGCATTGGCGGCGCGAGTTGCGTTTCGGGGGTTGAAACGCAACTTGGCGGATACCATCATGGGGGGCAACGAAAATTTGAAGCGCCGGCGCGACGGCGGGATCGAACGGGAGACGGGCCCATCCGCCTCCCGTCCGCGCCTTCGGGCCGAAGCGCTTGGAAGCGTTCGGCGGAGGGCCCGCTGGGCGCCGGCAGGCGAGAGGAACGGGCCGGGGAGCCGGCCGAAACGGCAAGTGCAAGGGGCGAGGGACATGCGGAGAACGCGCGAAGAGAACAACGGGTCCAAGACGGCCGCAGCCGCGGGCGCGCCCGGCGCGCGCCCGGCGCCGAGGTGCGGGACCGTCCGCGCGGGCCTGCCCCGCAAGGCCCTGTCCGTCGTGCTGGCCGCCCTTCTGGTGGCCACCATGAACCCCTTGGCGAACGACGCCGCCGCCCTGGCCCAGGCCGCCGACGGCGCGCGCGAGGCGCTGGGCGCGCCCGCTTCGGGCGGCGCGGCCCAGGAGTCCGCGGACGGCGCGGCCGCCCCGGGCGAGGGACCGGGGGGGGGCTGCCTTCAACTGACGTAGCCGGCTCCGCCGGCTCCGGGGAGGGCGCAGGCGACGCGGCCCAGGAGCCCTCGGACGGCGAAGGCGCAGGCGGGGACGAGCCGCCTGCGGCCGACATCGTGTCGAAGACCGTGCCCGTCGAGCCCGTCGACGGCGGCGGGGAAAACGCGGATGCCGGATCGGACCAGGCCGCGCGCTCCTACGGCACGTGGGCCGAGGTGGCCGCCGCCGTGGAGGCGGGCGAGCTGGCGGGCGAGGGCTTCAGGCCCGCGGGCTCCGGCACGCAGAGCGACCCCTACGCCATATCCACTCCCGAGGCCTTCGCCTGGTGGGCGGCCTACAAGGCCGCAGACGCCGGCACCTTCGCCCGCCTGGACGCCGACGTCGACCTGACAACCGACAAGCACGCCGCCCGCGAGTCGGCCGGCAACGGCTCGGGCGAGGGCAGTGCCGAAGCGACCGAAGGCTCCGACGAGCCCGACCCGGGCGCCGCCTCCCCTGTCATCCTGAGCGAAGGCGGCGAAGCCGCCGCAGTCGAAGGATCCCCCGCGGCGCCAGCCGGAACCCTCTGGACCCCCATCCCCGTCCTGGCCTCCGAACTCGACGGCAACGGCCACGCCGTCCTCTTCCGCACCGAGGGCGCGGGCCTGGCCGACGCCATCGCCGAAACGGGAGCGGTGCGCTGGCTCTCGCTCGGGCGCACGCAAAAGCAGCTGGACGAGGCCGCCGCCCAGGGCGGGGAGGCCGCCGCGCTCGCCGCAACGTCCGTCATCACCGAGGGCCCGCGCGCCGGCTCCGTCGCCGGCACCAACAAGGGAACCATCGAGGGCGTGGTCAACCGCATGCCCGTCTCCTGGGAGGCCGGCGACGCCCCGGCCGCCTCCGTCCTCGCCGGAGGCATCGCCGGCGAAAACGACGGCCGCATCCGCGACTGCGCGAACCTGGGCGCCGTCGTGAACGCCAACGCCTCCGCCGACTCCGCCGCCGCCGGCATCGCCGCCGCGGGCATCGGCACCGTCGAAACATCCTACAACGCCGCCAGCATCCGCGCCGCGGTCAACGGCGCCTACCTCATGACCACCCTCACGTCCGACGCCCCCTACGAGGACCTCGTGCGCGCCAGCTTCTACCTGGCTCCCGGCAACGCCGCAACCTACGAGGGCGTCTCGGCCGTGGGCGCCTCCCGCCCCGGCGCGCTCTCGCCCGACGAGCTGGCCGACGCCGCCGACCTTCTCAACGACGGCCGCGAGGGCGAAGCCGCCGCATGGCGCAGCGCCGCCGACGTCGGCGGCGCCGCAGCCGACGGCGCCACGGGCGGCTACCCCGCCCCGGCGAAGCCGAGTGCAGCCGCGGCGCCTCCCGTCGCCAACACCCTCGCCACAACCTACGCAAGCTGGGCGGAGGTGGGGGCCGCGGTCGATGCGGGGACGCTCGTCCAGAACGGCGCGTATGTCGACAAGCCCACGACCAACGCGAGCGGCGTCTACCAGATCGAGACGCCCGAAGACCTCGCCTGGTTCGCCTACAAGGTGAACAACAGCGCTGATGTAAACGTGAACATGTCAGCAACCGTCACGAAGAAGGGCAAGCTCGACATGGCAGGCGTCGACTGGGGTGCCAGGCCCGAGGTGCCCTTGCTGTGGGTTCCAATAGGCAGCGCATCGAAGTTAACCACAATAACCCATGCATTTTCGGGAACCTTCGACGGCGGCGCCGAAGGAAACACGATCAGCCGCCTGCGGGTCGAGTCCGCCGAACAGTTCGGCACCGGGTTCATCGGGGTCGCCAGCGGCGCGACCATTAAAAACGTCCATATGGATGAGAACTGCAAGGTTTCAAACGTGCACGCCTCAGGCGGCGGAACAGGCGGCGTGCTTGGCATGATGGATGCTAACGCCGGCTCCACGGTGGAGAACTGCTCGTTCGCGGGCGAGGTTTCCTCGCTCAAGGGGGTGACGGGTGGCATCGTCGGCTATGCCGTTGGCAAGGGGACCTCGACGCAACGGTCCCTCATCAAGAATTGCACCAACGCGGGTACCGTCACGACGGGCAGCGGCAGTGCTGCCGGCATCGCTGCCAGCTTCTCCTATGGCAAGGTGGAAGGTTGCATCAACTCAGGCATGGTAAGTGTATTGCCAGATGCCACTGCCTCTACGGCTGCAGCTGGCATCACAGCCGGCTCTGGCACGAATGTGGAAATCTCCAACTGCGCAAATAAAGGCGCGATAACGGGCAATGGGAATACGGCCGGAATAGCAATGGCTGCAGCGAACGGTGCGCAGGTCTTCCAATGCACAAATGAAGGCGCGGTAACGAGCAATGCGACTGCGGGCGGAATAGCAGCGAATGCAACGGGTACTGCGCAGGTCTTCCAGTGCGCGAATTCCGGCGCAGTGACAGCTGGGTCTATCGCGGCCGGCGTTGTGGGAAACTGCAGGGATGCTACTGTGACGGTGACCCAGTGCTCGAACTCGGGATCCATCGAAGGCGCGACGTGTGTGGGAGGCGTTGTTGGTGCTCCGACCGGCGGTCCGACCATCTCCCACAGCTACAACGTCGGCCCCGTCAAGGGAACCGGGCAATATCCCGTCGGCGGAGTTGTCGGCCCGACAACTTCGACTGCGGGGACGACGCAGGTTGCTTCCTGCTACAACGCGGGCACGGTTGAGTTTGCTGGCCAGTGGGCGTACGCCATCGCCGCGCCGTACTACAACACAAGCGACGACTCCATAGACGAGTCGTACAAGACGGCGTACCGTTGCCTCTACGCCTCCGACATTGAGCCTGTCGGCCCGTCTGGCAGCGCCGACTTCTCCGATGCTTACGAGAAAGAAAACCTCGAAATCTGGGGCAAGCCCGCCGAGGCCTTGAAGCTCTATCCGGCCGTAAGTCTTCTCAACGGCGATGAGAACATATGGGCGCTCGACTCCGTCAATGATCCGAAGAACAACGGCTACCCGGTGATTGCGCCGGGTACGCAGCAATACGGCTCGTGGTCTGATGTTGCGACGGACATCTTAAACGGAAAGATAAGCAACCCTGACTTCAGCTTCTGGCCGACGGGCACGGGCACGAAAGAGGACCCCTATATCATCAAGAATGCCGAGGGCTTGGCCCTGTTCGCCGAGGCGTGCCGCAGCAACACGGGAAACATCGGCGGCGGTGAACCGGCGTGCTCGTCTTACGTGGAAATCGATCCGAGCCTCGAGCGCCTCGACCTGTTCGGCAGCGCCTACTCGGGAAGAGCGGAGCAGACGGACGCCAACGGGGTGACAACCAACATCGCCGATGCCCTGCTGTGGACGCCCATCTGCGAATACGTGTCCTCAAGCTTTCCTGACTTCTCCGGCTCCTTCAACGGCAACAATGTCGAGATTGTGGGCTTGAACGCGGGCTCCTCCAACGCTAGTGACACGCTCACGTGCGTGGGGTTCATCGGCAGAGCCAGCGGCGCGACGATCACCAATGTCAACATCGGCGCAGGTGGCAGGGTGACCGGGAACCAGACGGTGGGCGGCGTGGTGGGTTTGACCCGGTCTCCCACCACGATCAGCCATTGCTCGAATGCGGCGACGGTGCGCGCATATCGCCTAGGGGCCGGCGGCATCGCCGGCCAGATGTCAAAAGGCGACGTCATTGAATCGTGCACGAACTCGGGCGAGGTGTACGCTGCGACCGGCAATGCGGCGGGCATTGTCTACAAGGTGACTGAGGTCACGGTTCGCGATTGCTCGAATGAAGCGAACGTGACCGCAGTATCTGGCACAAGTTCAAGACTGGCTGCCGGCATCGTCTCTCAGGCCTCGACCAACTCGTTGATTGAGGGATGCTTCAACTCCGGAGACGTGCGGGGGTGCGGCATTGGCGCCGGCATCGTGGCCCAGTTGGTAGCGTCGACGGTGCGCAAGTGCGGCAACACTGGCACCATCGGGGTCGATATCGACGGCTCCTTGACGAGCAACTCGATGCTGTGCGGCGGCATCGTCGGCACGGGCACGATAGTGTCGGGGCAATCGGTCGAGGGCGGGTATTCGGCTCTGGTGGAGAACTGCTATAACACCGGTGAAGTGCGAGCGGAAAGCAATGCGAGCACGGTGCAGGCTGCCGGCATCGTCGGCCAAGCGGCTACGAGGGCTGTGACAGGTGTCACCTTCCCCATCAAAAACTGCTACAACGCAGGCGCGGTGAAGGTGTCGGGAAGTGCGAAGGCCGCTGCCATCGTTGGACCCGCAGACGGCGGCAGCTACTACGATACCAGCACCGGCGCTCCCATCTGCCCCCTCACCAACTGCTACTACGCAACCGACACTGCCGGTTCCGCCTCAAGCTACGGCGATGTTGCCGCGGGCGACCTTGGCGAACTGACCGGCAAGACCGAGCGTGAGATGAAGGCTCGCGCCTTCGTCTACCTGCTCAACGGCAACGAGAACTACGCCGGCGACGACAAAGGCACCACCGAAACCGTATGGACCACCGACGACGCGGACGTCAACAAGGGCTTCCCGCTCATCGGCACCCTGTATGAGGAAAAGAAACTGACCTCTTGGGCCGAGGTGGGCGAAGCTGTGGAGAGCGGCAAGCTTGGGGGCGACAACTTCATCCCCGCCGGCGACGGCACTGCGGGCAATCCCTACCAGATATCCACGCCCGAGGCGCTGGCGTGGTTCGCCTACATGGTGAACACGAATCGCGACTACGGAACCAAGAGCGTCAAGCTGATGAACGATATCAGCCTGGACGGCACGGCGTATACCGGGGCCGACAAGACCCTCGCCAACGCTCTGCTGTGGACTCCCATCGGCAAGGACGTTACGAACTGGTTCGGCGGGGCTGCGGACGGCAGCTACAAAAACGTCGTGTTTGACGGCAACGGCAAAACCGTGGACTACATGCGCGTCAACGGCAGCAGCTACGTGGGGCTTCTCGGCTGCACGCACAACTGCACGTTACAGGGCGTCACCATCGGCGCGAACAGTTCCGTGACCGCGACGGGCTCTTTCGCTGGCGGCGTGGCTGGCGGACTCGAAGCTTGGGGCGCGGGAAACAACATGCTGGTTCAGAACTGCATCAACTATGCTCCCGTCAAAGCCAACGCCAAGGCCGGCGGCATTATTGGCGACCTGCCCTGCAACCCATCTGAAACTTATGCGCTTGTGCGCTGCGGAAACTACGGCACCATCCAATCGGCGTACAAGCAGACAGCCTGCTCGGGCGGCGTGGTGGGACAGGCCGGCAACAACGGTATCGCCTACTGCTTCAACCGCGGCAACCTCACGTTGGGCACCGACACCCAGTATAGCGGCGGCATCTCAGCACAGGGCGGTAAGGTGTACTACAGCTACAACGCCGGCACGATGAACCAAGGCGCCGGAATCAGCGGCACCGCAAATGGCGCCAGCGTTGATACCGCTACCTGTCTGCGGGTATCCGGCTTGGGTGGGTCTAACCAAGGCATCGCCGTCACCGCCGACCAGTTGAAATCCTGGGCTGCGGCCTATGCGCTCAACGGTAAAAAGTTGGGCTCGGGAACGACATGGACAGCCGACGGCACGGACTATCCGACGTTTGGGGAACTGGGCGATGCCCCCGATTGGAGTGCGGTGGGTCTGGGCGTAGACGCCGGCCTCATTACCGGCACCGGCTTCAAGCCCGGCCAAACTGGCGCCACCGAAGCCACCGCCTACCAGCTGGCCACTGAGGAGGCCCTCGCCTGGTTCGCCTACAAGACCAACGCCGAGGCCACCACCTATTACAACAAGTTCGCCAAGGTTACGGCGAGCGAACTCGACCTTGGTCGCACCACCTATGGCGCCAAGCTGCAGTGGATGCCCATCTCGGGAAAGAACACCGACGGGGACTACGGCCACGGGAAGCAAACCGGCAACTACGAGGGTACCTTTGACGGCGGCGGCTGCACCATCAAGAACCTCTACATCAACCAGCCCTCCGCGCCTGCGACCAGCGGCTGGGGTCTGTTCGGCTTCGTGTCGAAGGGTACGGTTAAAAATGTGGTGCTGGAAAACGAGAGCATCGATATCAGTACGACGGCATCGAACGCCTACATCACGGTTGGCGGCATCGCCAGCCAGCTTACCGGCGGCGCCATCATCTCAGGCTGCGGGGTGGTCGGCACTATCAAGGGTAACTGCCTTGGTGCGGCTCCGATGAACGGCGGCATCGTGGGCGACGTCCACGAAGGCGGCGGCACTATCGAGAACTGCTACGTGCGAGGCGAAGTGGGCGAGAACGCGGCCAAGAAGTACGCTGGCGGCATCCTGGGTCGAAGCTACAGGACTACCACTATGAGGAACTGCTACTTCGCCGGCACGGCACCGGGCGGCGCCCCCTTGTGTCAGGATCCCTCCAAGGTCACCTACACCAACAACTACTATGACAACACGCTGTTCACGGGGAACATCGCGCCCGGCGGCGTCAAGAAACTTACCTCCGGCCAGCTGCAATCCTGGGGCGCGGCCTTCGCGCTCAACGGCTCCAAAGCGGGTGTGCCGTGGACCTACAACGCCTCCAAAAACGATGGCTACCCCTCATTCGGTATCCTGGAAGCCCCCGCCGACTGGTCCGTCGTCGGTGCCGGTGTGGACGCGGGCATCATCGAAAGCGTGCCCTCCGAGGCGAGCGGCGCCTACCAGATAACCTCCCCGGCGCAACTCGCCTGGTTTGCGTATAAGATGAACAACAGCTACGCCGATTTCAAAACCAAAAGCGCGAAACTCACCGCCAACATTGACCTGTCGGGTACCACCTACGGCGCCACCGCAGGCAGCAACTTCGCCACCTGCCTGAAGTGGATTCCCATTGGCACGAACACCAATTCCTTCCAAGGCACGCTCGATGGCAACTCGAAAGAGATAACCAACCTGCGCATCTTCTCCGAGGGCACTACCACCGCCGACAACTACAAAGGCCTGGTAGGCGGGCTCGGCGGCGGCACCGTGAAAAACCTCACCATTGCCAGCGGTTCCATCAAGGCAAACAACTATGTGGGAGCCTTCGTGGGTCTCGCAAATGGCAAGGCGACCATCCAAAACTGCACCACGGGCGCGAACCTCTCGGTCACAGGCAACGAGATTGTTGGCGGTTTCGTGGGCGAGTGCGACGGCACCAGCCCCGCCACGATGGAGAAGTGCATAAACAACGCCAACGTCACATCAAATGGCGAGGCCGGCGGCATCGCCGGGACGGCGTGGGGAAACTCGATTGTCATTAAGAACTGCGCCAACCGCGCAAAAGTCACCTCCACAGGCACTACCGAGACGGGGGATTATAAGTGCGCCGGTGGCATCTTCGGGCGCAACAAGAACAAACTCAGCAACGCGACGGTCACTATTACCGGCTGCTACAACACGGGCAACGTGACGGCCACGAACGGCACCGCCTACGGCGTGGCGGCCTCGAGCACCAACAACGGCAAGATTGCCATGACGTACAGCGCTTACGACAAGGACACATCCGGCGCTTCCGTCGCGGCTGTCACCGGTGTGCCCGCCCTCACCACCCCGCAGATGAAGTCGTGGGCGGCAGCGTACTACCTGAACAACAACGCCTTCGGCGCAAGCACAACGTGGACAGCCGACGGCACAGACTACCCGACGTTCGGCCAACTGCCCGCCGCCCCCGACTGGGCGGCCATCGGCCTGGGCGTGGACGCGGGCCTCATCACGGGCACCGACTTCAAGCCCACCCAGACCGGCGACAGCGAGGCGGACGCCTACCAGATTTCCACCCCCGAGGCCCTGGCCTGGTTCGCCTACAAGGTGAACGACGACGCCACAACGCGCGAGTTCGGCGTGAAGAGCGTCCGCATCATGAACGACATCGACCTGGACGGCTCCACCTACACCGGCAAGGACAAGACCGCCGAGAACGCCCTGCAATGGGTGCCTATCGGCAAAGGTTATTACAAGAACCATATTGACCTCTGGTACGGCGGTGCGGTCGGATCTGGCTACCAGGCCGTCGTGTTCGACGGTGGCGGCAACACGGTCGATTACATGCGGGTCGCTGTTGGGGAGTTCGGAGGGTTCATCGGGGCCGTACACAACGCCACGCTGAAAGGTATCGCGACAGGCGTGAACAGCTCCGTGACCGCGACGAGCAACGACGGCTCCTATTGCTTCGGTGGGATTGCGGGTGGATATGACGAAACTGTTGTTCCAAGCGACCCCACGGTTGAAGCCGGCAGCTATGCGGTCAAGGTCGAAGATTGCGTGAACCGTGCTACCGTTACGTCGACGTGGGGCCGAGCGGTTGGCGGCGTTATCGGGATGCTGATGCCCTTCGGCGAGAAGGACGCCTACGCTATCGAGCGCTGTGGGAACCTTGGCACGATTGCAGGCAACTTCGCGGACGATAACGGAGGCATAGTCGGCAACGCATGCGGCAACGAAGCGGCGTACTGCTACAACGTAGGCGATTTCGACTGCGATGGCGGCTACGCATGCGGCATCGGCTACGAGTTGAGCGGGGCCGTCGGTTGCTATAACGCTAGCGAGTGGCCCGTCGACTATCCTATTTACCACGCCGACTACCGTCCCGACAATGGCTCTCGAGACTGCTACTTCCGCGACTTTCCCGATGACATGGGGAGCCAACACTCCGAGAACCAAGGCACTAAGCTTACCGCCGACCAGCTCAAATCCTGGGGCGCCGCCTACGCGCTGAACGGCGGCGACGGGAAGGCGGCGCTGTCGTCGTTCAACACGTGGCGTTTGGCGAAGAACGCCGACGAGAACGGCGGTTACCCGGTGCTGTGCGCGTCGGGCGAGTCGCTGCGCGCCGCGAGCGACTGGGGCGAAGTGGGCGCGTGGGTGGAGATCGCGCAGCCGACCGGGTTCCTGCCCGCATCCGGCGCGTCGGGCTACCAGGTGGCCAACGCCGAGGGATTGGCCTACATCGGCTGCTTGTTGAAGCAGAAGGGCAACAGCAAAGTGGGGGTTTCGCTGACCGGCGACGTCGACTTGACGGGCACGCCCTACGGCGGCTCTGCGGTCGCGCCGCTGGCCTGGACGCCGATGAGCACATACGAAGGCGAGTTCGCCGGCAACAAGCACGTGGTGCGCGCTCTCAATGTTCCCGCAAGCGGTTCGTCAGCGGGCCTGTTTGCTGTTTTGTCCACGACCGCTTCGGTGAAGGAGCTGGGCGTAGAAGTATTCAACGTTGCTGGTGACAGCAGCTCGGGCGGCATCGTGGCTACTATATACAATGCCGTGATCGAAGACTGCTACGTCGTCGGCACCGGCACGGTATCTGGCGATTCGGCAGCCGGCATTGTGGGCAGCAATAATGGCGGGATCATTTCCAACTGCTTTGCGGCAGTCAAAGTTTCCGGTTCAACGAGGCAAGCCGCTTTCTCGAATGGAGCCGGCGTCAAAATAGAAAACTGCTACTACGATAACTCCCAGTTGGGCGCGATTTCCGACTCTTCGGGCGCCATCGGCCGCTCGCACCTGATGATGACCAGCCTTTTGACCGCGCACGATCTGAACAACGGCCGCGACGCCGGTCCGTGGGGCTGGACGGGCAGCGACAACAACGGCTATCCGCTGCTCAGCGGCGTGGCGGCCGTCATCGACAGCTGGCAAGACGTGGGCAAGGCCTGCTCCGAAGACGAGCTGCGAGCAACCAACGTGACCGCCGGCACGCCGGGTGTCACCCTTCCGGAAGGCACTACCTCCCTGCCCGCGTTGGAGGGCACGGGCAAAGACGGCAACGACCCCCTGACCATCGCCAGCCCGGAGGCCTTCGCCTGGTTCGCCAACAAGGTGAATGCGAGAGAGAGCATTGGAGATGTGCCCGCCCGGACGGCGGTCGTGAAGCTGGCCGCGTCCCTGGATCTCTCGGGTTCGCGTTACGGAGGCGTTGCGGGCGGCGACTTCTCCAAGTGCCTGAAGTGGGCGCCTATCGGCGATGCGAACGGCACCACGGGCGAGACTGGCAAATACACCTTCTTCGAGGGCTCCCTCGACGGCGGCGGGTTCCCCATCACCAATCTGTACGTGGCTCCCCGTGCGTACCATACCGGCCTGATAGCCACGGCGCAGAACGGCACGCTGGAGAACATCGTGGTGGCGTCGGGCCAGGTGAACGGCTGCGACCGTGTGGCCGGCGTCGTGGGATTGATCAGCGGCACCAAAACCGTCGTCAGGAACTGCTCGAACGCGGCCACCATCTCGTCCGCCAAAATCGGCAGCTTCACGTCGTGCAACACCGGCGGCGTGGTGGGAGGCGTCGAGGGCGTGGGCGCTTCCGTCGCCATCGAGTTCTGCACGAACACGGGCGCCGTTTCGGCGGAGCGCGAGGCCGGCGGCATCGTGGGCAACGTGAACGCCAACGCCGCCGCTACGGTTGCCAACTGCTACAACCTGGGTGCGATCGGAAAAGCCAGCAGCCCGACCATCGTCGGCGGCATCGTGGGTACCAGGTCGTCGTCGAAGTTCGTGACCAAGGTGTCCAACTGCTACAACGCGGGCACCCTCACCACGAGCGCGACGGGTGTCGGCAATGCTCACGCCATAATCAACCCCGTTACCACCACCTCCGTCATCGAAAACTGCTACTACCTGGAGAACACCGTGAACGGTGGCAACGCCGAATCCCAGGCGAAGGCGCTGACCGACGTGCAGCTGAAAAGCTGGGCGGCCGCCTACGCGCTGAACGGTAAGAACGTCGGCGCGGGCACGGCGTGGATGCCGGACACAGCCGGTGGCTATCCGACGTTCGCCGGCGCCAACGGCCTGCGCGCCGCCACCGACTGGGGCGAAGTGGGCCTGGGCGTGGACGCGGGGCTGATCGACGGCAAGCCCACGCAGGCCGGCACCATCGACGCGCCCTTCGAGTTGGGCAGCGCCGAGGCCCTGGCCTGGTTCGCCTACCTGGTGAACACGAATGCCGACTACGGCGCGAAGAGCGTCAAACTCACGGAGAACATCGACCTCGACGGCGCGAAGTACACCGGCAAGGAGAAGTCCCCCGCCGACGCCCTGAAGTGGATTCCCATCGGAAAGGATGAGACCAACTACTACGGCGGCGCGGCCGCGGCTGCAGTCAGCGACCAAGGCGACTACACGTCCGTCGTGTTCGACGGCAACGGCAAAACCGTGGACTACATGCGGGTCGACGTCGCTGGCAGCTATGCAGGCCTCCTCGGCTGCGCGCACAACTGCACCGTCCGCGGCATCACCATGGGTGCGAACAGCTCCGTGACGGTGACGGGCGAAAAGGCGGGCGGCATCGTTGCCGGCTACGAGGCGTTCCTCGCTAAAGGTGGTCCTGGTTACGCCATGGTCGTGGAGGACTGTGTCAATTACGCGAACGTCACGGGGGGCTCCAAGATAGGCGGCGTGGTGGGCGACCTGCCCTACAACGGCCGTGCGGTGCCCGGCCTTGCCCGCTGCGCCAACTACGGCACGGTCAGCGCCTCGTCCATCGCCGGCGGCATCGCGGGCCAGGCTGGCCAGAACGATATCACCGATTGCTACAACAAAGGAGAGATCAAGTACGGCTCCAGGGATACCCATGGAGGTGGCATCGCGGGGCAGGGACCCAGCAAGGTGTCCAACTGCTACAGTGCCGGCAAGCAGGCAGGCGGCTGCACGATCGCCGGAACATGGGGATTTGCAGAAACCTTCAGTCTGACGAACTGCTACTACGACAGCTCCCTTGTCACTACGCCCGGAACCGTCCAGGGCAAGGCGCTCACATCCGACCAGATGAGAACCTGGGCCTTCGCCTACGTGCTCAATGGGGGCAAGACGGGCACGAGCACCACGTGGACCCACGACGCTTCCAAGAACGACGGCTATCCTGTCTTCGGCCCGCTGGCAGCAGCATCCGACTGGGCCGCCGTCGGCGCAGGCGTGGACGCGGGCATCATCGCCGGTCAGCCTGAAGTGAAGAACGATGTCTACCAGATATCCTCTCCCGAGCAGCTGGCCTGGTTCGCCTACAAGGTGAACACCGAAAACGCCGGCTATAAATCCAAGAAAGCGAAACTCACGGGCGACATCAACCTGTCGGGTAAGGATTACGGTGGCACGGAAACTAGCGACTTCACCAAGTGCCTGCAATGGGTGCCCATCTCCCCCTACTCCGGCGATTTCGACGGCGGCGGGTTCGCGGTGCAAAACCTCTACATCGACCAGGGAACAGACCATGTGGGCTTTTTCGGTTCGCTCCAGGGTATTGCGTCCGATGCCGAATCCGATATGGTGTCGGTGCACGACTTCGGCGTGGCGAGCGGTTTGGTCACGGGGGTCCATACCGTGGGCGGCATCGCGGGCTCGATGGGTAGAGTGCAGAACCGCGTCGATGTGACGATTAAGCGGTGTTGGAACAACGCGTCGGTCAAAGGCACGGGAAAGACCGGTTCAGAGACTATGGCCGGCGGCATCGCAGGCTACGTGAACGGCTCCATCGTCGACTGCTACAACACCGGCTCGGTCAACGCTGCGGCAGCAAGTGCCGGCGGCATCGCCGGCTCCACGACAAGTTTTTCGGGCTACACCCGCGTGGCGAACTGCTACAACACCGGCACGGTGACCGGGCCGTCCCAGTACGGCGCCATCAACGGTTGGCACCAGAACAGTTCGAGCCCCACGACCAACTGCTACTACCTGAAAGGCAGCGCGCCGGCCGGGTTCGGCAGGGACCCGAACAACGGCGAGGCCAAAGAACTTACCGCCGACCAGCTCAAGTCTTGGGCGGCAGCGTATGCGTTGAACAACAACGCCTTCGGCGCGAACACCACGTGGACGGCCGACGGCACGAGCTACCCGACCTTCGGCACGCTCGGCGCGGCTCCCGACTGGGCGGCCGTCGGCGCGGGCGTGGACGCTGGGCTTATCACGGGCACCGACTTCAAGCCCACCCAGACCGGCGACAGCGAGGCGGACGCCTACCAGATTTCAACCCCAGAGGCCCTCGCCTGGTTCGCCTACAAGGTGAACGAGGGATCTCCCGCCCTCAAGGGCGCAATGGCCTCCGACGTCGACCTGGCCGGTCTCGCTTACGGCGGCACGATGGGCGGCCCGCTGGGCTGGACGCCCATCGGCACGACGAGCTTCGCCGGATCGTTCGACGGCGGCGGGCACGTGGTGCGCAACCTCTCCATCCCGGAGTCGGATTCGCTCGGTCACGACTACGCCGGCCTGTTCGGCGCGGTCAAAAACGGTGCCTCCATCAGCCGCGTCGGCGTGGAGTTGGGCGGCGCGGGCGTGTTCGGGAACGAGCGCGGGGGAAGCCTGGCAGGGTATACGGACGGCGAGGTGCGCATCTCCGGCTGCTATGCGGTGGTGGGCGCGGGCAGCCCGGGCGCGAAGGTGGCCTCCGACAGCGACAGCGCCGCCGTCGGCGGCCTGGTGGGCGGCTTGGACAACAACTCCGTCGTCACGAACAGCTACGCTGCCGTGCCCGTCGAAAACGCCGCCGGCGTCGCGGTCGCCTTCGCCTTTAAGGATTACGCTACAGTGGAGAACTGCTACTACCTTCTGGGCGACGTGGACGACGACGCCGCCAAGGGGCTCACCGCCGCCCAGCTCCAATCCTGGGGTGCCGCCTACCAGCTGAACGGCGGCACGGGGGCGCAGAAGGTCGGCGACCTCACCACCTGGCGCAAGGCCGCCGCGGGCGAGAACTCCGGCTACCCGGTGCTGTGCGCCGCGGGCCAGAGCATGGACGCCGCCGTCGACTGGTCCGAGGTGGGCGAGTGGGTGGACATGTTCTCCCCGGCGTTCAAGCCGACCCAGGACGGAAGCACGATCGCCTGCTCGGCGGGCACCCCCGAGGCGCTCGCCTGGGCTGCCTACAAGGCCAACAACGGCATGCCCGCCATCAACGTGAAGCTGACCGGCAACGACATCGACCTCGCGGGCGAGAACTACCGCGCGGCGGGTTCGAGCGCCCCGCTTCCCTGGGCGCCCTTCGGCGCGAGCGCCTCCTACACCGGCACCTTCGATGGCGGCAAGCGCGTCGTGAAGAACCTGTCTATCCCCGCCTCGGCAAACCGCGCCAATGCGGGCCTGTTCGGCACCCTGGGCACCGGCGCGAAGGTGAGCGCTTTGGGCGTCGAGGTGGCCGGCGTGCACGGAACCACCACGGCAGGCGGCCTTGCGGGCGCCATGGCGGGCGGCACGGTGCAGGACTGCTACGCCGTTTCCAAGGGAGGCAGCGTGCAGACCTCGTCGGGCAAGGCCGCAGGCCTTGTCGGCACCCTGGGCGCCGGCACCGTGCAGGACTGCTACGCGGCCGTGACCATGGGCAGCGCGGGAACCGTCGCGTCGTTCGCCAACAAGACTGCCGGCACGGTGTTGAACTGCTACTTCGACGCGGACGTGGTGGGCGCGAGGGACTCCTCGGGCGCGACGGGATACGCGAACGTCACGATGACGAGCATCCTCGCCGCCAACGCGCTGAACCGCGGCCGCGCAGACGGCGTGTGGACGTGGGCCTCGGGCGTGAACAACAACTACCCTGCCTTCGGAGCTCCCGTGGTCATCGCCAGCTGGCAGCAGGTGGGCGCGGCGCAGAGCGAGGCCTACCTGCGCAACACAGCCAAGGCCGCCGACAACGCTACCCCGGCGCTTTCCGGCACGGGAGCCGATGCGGACAACGCGCTCACCATCGCCACGCCCGAGGCGCTCGCCTGGTTCGCGAGTCTCGTGAACGCGAGCGGTAACATCGCGAACTCCGGCAAAACCCCGCAAGCGGCCACGACCGCCTACGTGAAGCTGGCCGGCGGCATCGATCTTTCGGGCACCGCCTACGGCGGCGTCGCAGGCGGCGACTTCTCCAAGTGCCTGAAGTGGGAGCCCATCGGGACGACCGCGAGTGCGCCCTTCTCCGGCGACTTCAACGGCGGCGGGAACTGCGTGGAAAACCTCAAAACCGAGGGAGGCAACGGCTTCTTCGGCAATGTCGTTGGCTCCGCCGAGACCCCTGCTCTCGTCCATGACTTTGGGATTAAAAGCGGAGCGATCAATGGAGCCGCTGTCACGGGGTCAATCGCTGGGGCGGTCGAGGCGAATGCGACCTTGGTGCGGTGTTGGAACAGCGCGTCTGTCACTGGTGCCAACGATACCGGCGGCATCGCCGGTAGAGCAGTCGGTCGCGTGATCGACTGCTACAACCTTGGCACGACGGAAAGTACGGAGAGATGGGCAGGCGGCATCATTGGCGCGACGGCGGGATCATCGGTCGGCGGTGCGGACAACTGCTACAACGCGGGCGCTGTGTCTGCGAAGAACGGCAAGGGCGCTGTCGTTGGCTACGACAACGGATCGAAGAACCCGGCGGTCAACTCCTATTATCTGACGGGTACGGCTTCGCTGGGCATCGGCGGCAGCGCCGGCAATACGAAAGGCGACAAAGGGGCAGCGCCTCTTACCGACGCGCAGCTGAAGAGCTGGGCCGCGGCCTACGCGCTCAACGGCGGCAAGCTGCGCGCCGATGGCGTATGGGCGTCGGATGGCGCAAGCTACCCCACCTTCGGTGAGCTGCGCGCTGCCAACGATTGGGGCGAGGTGGGTCTGGGCGTGGACGCCGGCCTCATCGCCGGCAAGCCCGATGGTGACGGCACGGCCAACTCGTACTCCATTTCCACCCCGGCTCAACTCGCCTGGCTCGCCTACAAGGTGAACACCGAGAACGACACCTACAAGTCCAAAAACGCGAAGCTCGCAGGCGACATCGACCTGTCGGGCAAGGAGTACGGCGGCACGACCGGCGACGCCTCGGACTACGACACGTGCCTTCTGTGGACGCCCATCTCAACCTTCTCCGGCTCGCTTGACGGCGCCAGCTTCGCGGTGAAGAACCTGCGCGCGGATGCGGCCGGCGATCAGGGCCTTGTGCGATCGCTCTCAGGGGGCACGGTGGCAAACCTCTCCGTGGCAAGCGGAAGTGTGCAGAGTGTGGGCTATGCGGGAGCCGTTGCGGCCACAGTGTCGAGCGGTGCCACCATCTCCGGCTGCTCGACGGACGCCGACTTGACGGTGTCGGGCGCCGCCCTTGCCGGTGGGATTACCGGCTGCTACCTGGGCGGCGCGGTGACGGTCGAAAAGTGCGTCAACGCCGCGTCCGTCGTGTCGAACGGCGAGGCCGGCGGCATCGTCGGGGCGGCTTACAACGGCGGCACGCTCTCCATCGAGAACTGCGCCAACCTCGGGAAGGTGGAGACGAAAAGCCTGAACACCGGCACCACTGTCGGCAAGAACAGGGCGGCCGGCATCTTCGGCCGCACGGATTTCGCCCTCAACGGTTCGGTGATATTCATCACGGGGTGCTACAGCTCCGGTGCCGTCACGGCGGCGGCGGGCGGCAAGGCCTACGGCGTGACGCTGGCGCGCAGCGGCGGGATAACCATGAGCCGCTGCATGTACGACAAAGAGATGGCGCCGACCGCCGAATCGAGCACCAACGTGGTGGCCCTCACCACCGAGCAGCTGAAGTCCTGGGCCGCGGCCTACTACCTGAACGGCGCGGATGGCTCGAAGGGCGTCGCCGAGTACCAGACGTGGCGCAAGGCGAAGAACACGGGCGAGAACCTGGGCTACCCGGCGCTCTGCGCTGAGGGCGAGTCCATGACCCCCGCTGCCGATTGGGGCGACGTAGGCGCGTGGGTGGACCTGTTCGCCCCATCGCTGCAGCCTACGCTTGACGGAGGCTCCTACCAGATAGGCTCGCCCGAGCAGCTGGCCTGGTTCGCCTACAAGGTGAATGAGTCGGAAGCGAACCAAGGATGGGGCGCCGCGCTGACGGAGAACATCGATCTTTTGGGAAAGAACTACACGGGCAAAGCTGATGCAGGTGAGAAGTTCGAGAATTGCCTCACGTGGAAGCCGATTGAAAAACTTAAGGGCAAGCTCGACGGCCGGGGCAACGCCGTGCTGAATTTGCTCACCGACCGGGGTCTCGTTCACAGCCTCTCGGGCGGCACCGTGCAGGATTTGGGCGTTGAGAGCGGCTGCGTCAGCAGGAACGGCGGCGCCGCGGCGGCCCTGGTGAACGACCTAGCGGAAAGCTCGGGGGCAACGGTGCAGCGTTGCTACAACAAGGCTTCGGTCACCTCGACCGACGAGATCGGATGGACCTACGTCGGCGGCGTTGTCGCCGTGGCGCGGAAGGGCACCGTCGTCCAAGATTGCTACAACCTCGGCGACGTGGCGATACGCAAGATCAGCGGCACCCAGCGCACCGAGCTGTACGTTGCAGGCGTGGTCGGCTTCAAGTATGCCGGTTCCGTCAAGAATTGCTACAACGCGGGTGCTGTCGTCCAGGAGGGCTCGGCGGGTGCCGTACGCTCCGATATGGTCTGCAGCGTGACTAACGCGAGCGGTGGAAACCCCGTCAATTGCTACTACGACTCGTCGAAGAAAACCGACGCGAACTCCGCGACAGGCAGCACCGGGAAGACCGCGGCGCAGATGAAGTCGTGGAACACCGCCTACGCACTGAACGGTTCCAAGCACGTGGGCAGCGACGACGGCACGAACCCGACGACGACCGTGTGGACCACCGACGAGCAGAAGAACGGGTCCGGCTCGCTCAAGAACGACGGCTACCCCGTGTTCGGCGACCTGAAGCTGGAGCAGCTTTCGGTCACGCTCGAGCCCTCGCTCATCTCCGTGAAGGCTGACAGCCCCAAGAAGACGACCGCCCCGTTCAAGGACGCCCTGAACCGGGAGAAGCCGCTTTCGGGCCCGGTCGCGCTGGTGGAGGCCCCGGCGAACCCGGCGGGCGCCACGCTTTCGGGCGCCGCCGATGTGGACGCGAACTTCTCCAAGTGGGGCACGGACACCGCCAACAAGACGATCGCGCTCGTCGCGGGCAACGTCTCCCTTGCGCCCTCGTCCGCGACCGGCGAGAGTGCGCTTCTGGGCACCGGCCTGGCCGGCATCGACCTGCACGCGGCCGCCGCCTACACGAGCGACCAGGAGCATAAGACCTCCTTCGTCGTCTCCGACGCCAACGCGCGCTACCGGGTGGGCGTCACGGTGAAGCCCTTCGAGGGCTCCAAAACGCTCGACGTCACGGTGCCCGTGGAATCGGCCTCCTCCTTCAAGCTCGCCCCCGACGGGGAGGTGCACGAGAAGGAGTCGGCCGCGAAGGCGGCTGGGCCTTCTGTGCTCGCGAGCAACAATGCCCTGCCGCTCGCCGGGCGCGTGGCGAAGGTGGAGCCCCTGGCGGCGGGGACGAAGCGCGAGCTGGACGGCAAGGAGGTGAACGCGGTGCTGAACCCGGCCGCGGCCTCCACCGCCCTGGCCCCCACCTCCGACTCCATCGCCGACGACAACCCCACAACGTCTGACAACGTGAAGCTGTTCGCGGCGGCCTCGGGCACCGACGCCACGCTGACTCCGCTTTCGGCACCTTTGTACTACGACCCCAAGAACGGCACCGTGCCGCTGTACTTCGCCGTTCCCGGCGACACGGAGGCGCGTTGGAAGTGGGGCATGGACTACACGGGAACCTACTTGGGCCAGGAGGGCGTGTTCGGCTACGCGGTGGGCTACGAGGTGGGTCTGTCGGCCTCCGACCTGGCGGCGCCCTCGCTCAACGGCACCGGCTACCTGGTGGCGCCGGGCGTCTACGCCACCGAGCCCTACGCCGGCGGCGGGCAGGGCCGCTACGAAGTCAAGTGGAACAAGTCCGCGTCGTGAGGCGGGCGCAAAACCGGATGCGGGAAAGGAACGCGTGAGCGAGAGAGACGACATATACGGCGGCGCCCCGAGCGCTGCAGGCGCCCCGGACGTTTCCGGCGGGCGGGACGGCGCGCGCGTGCGCGAGCGCGCGCTCGCGTCGCAGCGCCTGGCCGAGGCCGCCAAGCGCCTCGCGCCCGCGCATGGCTCCGCGGCCCAGCGCGCGGCCTGGCAGGACGCCCAGGTGGCCTCCATCATGGCAGCCGAGGCCCTGGCGGCGCAGGACGGCGATCCCGACCTGGCCCGGGCCATGGCCGAGGAAGCCCAGTCCCTGGCCATCGCCGCTCTGAAGGCCGCCCAAAGCGCGACGCCCGCTCCCGCGGAGCCCGCGCCCATGCAGCCGGCGATCCCGCCCGCGCCCGTTGCGCCCGCGGCCGTGCAGCCGGCGGCCCAGGCCCCCGCGCAGCCGGCGGTCCTACAGCCCGCTCCCGCCTCCAAGAGCGCGCCTTCTGTCATCCTGAGCGGAGGCGGCGAAGCCGCCGCAGTCGAAGGATCCCGTGCGGTGCCAACCGAAGCGCTCCCAACCGCCCCCGTGCAGCCGGCGGCCCAGGCCCCCGCGCAGCAAACGGATGTTTCACGTGAAACATCCGTCCCCGTCTCGCTGACGGCCTGGCGCGAGGCGGTCCCCGTGATGGCCGCCGATGCTCCGGTTCCGGCAGCGGCCCCGTCCATCGCGTCGGCCCCCGCGGCCAGCGCCTCCCCGGCCCCGTCGCAGCCGGCCCCCGCGGCCCCCGCGGCCGAGCCCGCTCCCGCCTCCAAGAGCGCCCCTTCTGTCATCCTGAGCGGAGGCGGCGAAGCCGCCGCAGTCGAAGGATCCCGTGCGGTGCCAGCCGTTCTCGTGAGCGCCCCCGCTGACGCCAACCGGGATCCTTCGGCTGCGCTCCCTCCGGTCGCTCCGCTCAGGATGACAGAGCCCCCAGCCCCCGCGACCCCGGCGCCGGCCGCCACCCCCAAGCCCCCGCACAAGTTCCGCACGGCCTGCATCGCGCTTACGTGCCTGCTCGCGCTCATGGTCGGCCTCGTGCTCGCGGCCTGGTTCGGCCTGTTCAAGCTGCCCGATCCCGTGCAGGAGCGCCTCTACCTGCTGCCCGACCCCCACGCGCAGGCCGGCGCGCTCAACGCCGCGGACGTCGAGGTGCCCCCCGGCGGCTTCCAGCTGGTGCTCGCCCAGCTGTGCACGATGGAGGCGGGCTCGCTCGACTGCCCCGTCCAGTTCGAGAACCCCGCCGCCAACGCCTACTCGGCGCGCCTCGTCCTGGAAGTCGACGGCGAGGAGGTTGCCCGCTCGGGCATGGTCGCGCCCGGCAGCTACCTGGGTGCCGTGCGCCTGGACCATGCGCTTCCCGCCGGCGAGCACGAGGCGCGCGCCGTCGTGCTGGTGTACTCGGGCGCCACCCAGGTGAACGCCCTTGCAAGCAACGTGACCATCCGCGTGAAATGACGATAGGACGATGATGGAGAAGGACATGCGGCATATTCCGGAACCCGGGCGCACGCCCGATGCGGGCGCGCCTTTTGCAAATGCGGCCCCCGCGCAGGCCCCGGCCGCCCGAAGCGAGGGCGCCCCGCCCGCCCAGGGCAAGGGCGGCGAGCCCCACAAGAAGCTGTGGGCGGCGCTCGCCGTGCTCCTGGTGCTGCTCATCGCGGCGGCGATCGCGCTGTTCGTGTGGCTGACCAGCCCGGACCCGAACCGCGACGGCCTGCAGCCCGACCCGAACGTGAAGGTGGGATCGCTCTCGGGCGACTTCGCCGACCTGGACAAGATCGTGGACGAGGGCATGCTCACGTTCTCCATCAACGCCACGCCGGCCTTCCCCGACGGCACCAGTCCCGGCAACCTCATGATCGAGAACGCCGAGATCAACAACAACCGCTTCACCGTGGCCATCTACCGCACCGACACCGGCGAGAAGGTGTACGAGTCGGGATACCTCGATCCCGGCCAGTACATCGAGAGCGCGCCGCTGGACGTGGACCTGGACGCCGGCAGGTATCCCTGCACGGCGCAGTTCAGCACGTACAAGCTCGCCGACAACACCCCCATCGGCCAGGCGGCCGCCGAGATAACGCTGTACGTGCAGGGATAGGGGGCCAGGCGTGCCGATGGTTTCGAACGAAGCGCTCGCCCGCTGCGCCGGGCCGCCGGGCAGGGGGCGATGCTCGCCCGATGCCGGCGGCCCTCCCCTCGCAAGGGGAGGGCCGCTGACCAGGCGCGAGGATGAAGGGGCTGTATCAAAAGGACCAGCGAGGCATGCCTGTGCCGGTCGAGTTGTAGGGCAAGGGCTCTGCCCTTGCCGTCGACCTGTGGAGACGTTGCTGGCTGAGCGGCAAGGGCAGAGCCCTTGCCCTACAAGAACGTCGAAATGCGACTTTTGATACAGCCCCGAGCACGGACAAGGCGCGCCCCGAAAAAACGGGGGCGCGAAGACCAAGAGGAGGAAAACCATGAAGAAAAGCAAGATAGGGGCCTGCGCGCTGGCGCTGGCAACGGCCGCCGCCATCTGCGTGCCGGGGACGGCTCTCGCAGACTCCGTGGCCGCCGGATCGAAGACGCTGGAGGCGGCTGGAACCAGCGACTCCCTTATCACCGGCACCATCACCGCCACGAAGCTGTCGGTGAGCGTGCCCACCACGGCCGCCTTCACCATCGACCCCACCATCGAGGCGACCGATCCCAGCACGCAGCTCACGGACCTTCCCACCAACTACACCGTGACCAACGCCTCGGCAGTGCCCGTCTACGCCTACATCTCCGACTGCACCATAGCGAAGGCCGGCACCACGGCCGGGAATCCGACGCTGGTCAACAAGACGGCGGACCTTGCGACCGACTACGCTGTCATGTTTGCCGTGAAGGACAGCGCGCCCGCGAACTTCGACACCCCGGGCGACTGGCTGACGGGCGCGGGCACGTACTACGCGTTCAACGCTGCCACTCACGGCAAGCTGGCCGCAAAGAGCGCCGCGGACAAGGCATCCGACGCCAGCAACGTCGCCACGATGAGCTTCTACGGCCAGACCACCACGGGCTGGAGCAACGGCGACACCTTCACCATCACGCCCACGTTCACCATCGCCACCACCGACACGGGCGCTGCCTCGTAGCGCCTCGGCTGCAACCAGACGAGGGATCTGAGAGGAAGAAGGTGCGAACGCGATGAGCCGGCAACATCATAGGGCGGGAACGCAGGCGGTGCCGCGCGGCATGGCGCCCGCCTGCGCGCTCGCCCTCGCGGCGCTGCTCGCGCTCTGCGTGCTGGCCGCCGCGCCCGCGGCCTTCGCCGACGAGGTGGAGGGCGAGAGCTCGTTCGACTTCAACCTCTCTTTGGGCGTGAGCGCGGCGGACGACCCCGACGCGGCCGTCTGCCCGGTGTCCGTGCACGTGTCCAACCGCGACGGCGAGCACGTGGGCGGCGCGAAGGTCGCCTACGAGCTGAGATCCGCCTACGCGGGCGCCCTGTCCGCCCGGGCCCCGCTCGCCGCGCCCGCTTCCGTTTCGGCAGGGGCCGCGCAGGCTTCGCCGGAGGCGGCGCAGGCGGCCTCCGGCATGGTGCGCGCGGGCACCGCCACCACCTCCGCCGACGGCACGGCCGACCTTGCGGGCGTGGTGGCGGGCTGCGACTACCTGGTGGCGGTCGAGGCCGACGGCCACGTCCGCTACGAGCGCGTCCACGCCTGCAAGGGCGAGGACGGCGAGCGGTGGGAGGTCGTCATGGAGAAGGCGGGCGGCTCTCCGGGCGGCTCGAGCGCAGGCGCGGATGCGGGCCCTCTGGCTTCGCTCTCCTCGCTCACGCGCACCGGCGACCCCCTCGGCCCCCTGGTCCTGGGGGCTGCGGGGGCGCTCATGGCGGCGCTCGGGCTGGCCGCGCTCGCGAGGCGCAGGAGAAGGGGGGCGCGCGATGGCCGATGAGCCCGGCAGGGCCTCCCTGGCACCTCCCGCCTCCCCGGACGCCGCCGCAAGCGCCGCCTCGGACGCCGGTCCCGCCGGCGGCGGAAGCGCCGCCTCGGACGCCGGCCGCACGCGCCGCTGGCCGGCCGTCCTTGTGGCGCTGGGCCTTCTGCTGGCCGTGCTCGCGCTCGCCTGGCACTTCCTGGGCGCGCCCGACGACGGCATGGAGCCCAACGTGGTCGTCGGTCCCATGGGCGACTACAGCCGAGAGGAGCTCGAGGCGATGCTGGCCGAGCGGGTGGACGAGGGCATGATCGCGTTCTCGCTCAACACGCAGGTGGTTCTGCCGGCGCCGGGCGCCGAGGCGCCCATCCTCTTCGAGAACCCGGCGAACAACGGCAAGCTGCTGAAGCTCGCCATCGTCCGCGACGACACGGGGGAGACGGTGTACGAGACCGGCTTCCTCGCTCCGGGCAGCTACGTCGAGGACGACGGGCTGGACGTGCGTCTGGATCCGGGCTCCTATGCGTGCACGGCGACCATCTCCTCGTACCGCGAGGACACGAAGAGGCTCCTCGGGCAGGCGGCGGCGGAAGTGACCATCACCGTCCAAAGCCCGTCCGGCTAGAAACAACTTGAAACCACGATCGACGGGCCGTTGCCGAATGCGGCGGCCCGCAAGGAAAAGGAGAAGACCATGAGAACAGCAAAGAAGATAACCTGCGTGCTGGCCGCCGCGGCGCTCTCGGCCGCGTTCGCCGTGCCGGCGCTCGCGGCCACCCCCGGCGTCGAGGACGGCACCTACGAGAAGGCCGAGATAGCCGGCGGCTCGTTCGACGCCACCACCGACATCGAGGCCACGGTGCACGCGCCGGGCGCCAAGGTGGTCAAGGTGACCCTGCCCTCCAAGATGCCCGTCGGCATCGCCACCAAGGTGAGCGGGAGCGCGCACGTCATCGACGCCGACAACACGCCGCCGGTGGAGGCCCAGGTGCAGAACTGGTCGCCGGAGACCGCCGTGAACGTGTCCGTGGCGAAGGTGACCGACGCCAGCAACCTGCTGGGCAAGGTGACGCTCACCCTCACGCCCGGCCTTGAGGCGGGCATGGGCACCGCCGGGGCCCCTTACGCGCTGGCGAAGGGCGACTCGATCAACGCGCCGCTGTTCACCGGCCTGGCCGCCGCCGCCGACAACGGGACCACTCCCGGCACCGGCACGCTCACGCTGGCCGCTTCGGCCAGCGCCTCCGAGGATCTGACGAGCATCGAGGGCGCCCACACCGTGACGGCCGTGCTCAAGGTGTCCGTGCCCAGCGCGTAGGCCCCTGCGCGCCCGGCCGCCCGGCCGGGCCGAACCGCTGGATCCGCCGGGCCCGCAGCGGCGCTGCGGGCGTTCCGGCCGGGCCTTCGGGCCCTGTGAAAGGAAACGACGACATGCTGTTCGCACCATCGAAGCCCCGAACGAAACGCCCGCCCGCCCTGGCGGCGGCCTCCCTCGCGCTCGCGCTGGCCCTCGCGCCTGCGTCCGCGCTTGCCGCCGAGGCCGTCTATGCCACGGGTGGCGAGGGCGGGCGCGCCCTGGACATAGCCGCCACGGTGGACGCTCCCGAGCCTGTGGTCATCAAGGTGGAGGTGCCCTCGTCGGCCTCCGCCGTGGACGTCCGCATCGAGACGAGCGTCATCGACGGGCGCTTCATGGGCTTCGCGGCGGCGAAGGGCACCATCAAGAACCTGCCCGAGTCGGCCGCGCCCATCGACGCGGCCGTGGTCGAGGTGCGCGACGGGGCCGAGGGCAGGGCCCGCGCGCTGGACTACGTGCGCGTCAGCCTGACGGGCGACCGCACCGTGGAGCTTTCCGAAGGCTCGGGCAAGAGCGACGTGCTGGTGGACGGCTTGGAGCCCGGCGCCGAGCGGGACCTGCTCGTGTCGGTGGCCGGCAGGGCGGGCGCGCCGGGCATGCCGGCGGGCGAGTACGGCATGCGGGCCACCATCAAGGTGTCGGCTGGCTGAGCGCGCTTCGAGGCGGCGAGCAAGTTGCAAGAGGCGGAAAAACGGGGGGAGAGCATGGGGAAGAGGGGAAAGAAGGGAGCAGGGCGTCGCGCGCTCGAAGCGGGCGACGGCATCCTCGGCCGGCGCCTGCGCCCGGCCGGCGAGAGAAAGGGGGCGGTGCCGCCATGGCCCGCGTGAAGGACTCGGTCATCGTCGAGAGAAAGCAGCGCATGCTCGGCCTCATCTACGCGAACTCCCAGGGAGCGAGCGGGTGCGTCGCGTCCACCAGGTCGCTCGCGCGAAGCCTCGGGCTCAGCCCCATGCAGATGCGCGGCCTCGTGAAGTCGCTCGCCGGCGCGGGGCTCGTGCGCGTGGTGCCGCGAACCTATCCCAACGGCGGCACGGCCGAGAACGCCTACTTCCTCACGCCTGCGGGCGTCGAGGCCGCGGCGGCCGCGCGGGGCCGCTCGGGCGCCCGCGGTGCCTGAGGGGCGGCCGCGCCGGCCCGAACGCGCGAAGGGGCCGGGATGTCGCGGGTGAAGATGGAGGTCGCGCGGGCGCGCCGCTTGCGCGTGCTGGAATGGCTGCATCGCGGCAGCGACGGCGCGGGCCGCACCGTGGTGTCGCTCAGGCTGCTGGCCCTGGAGACCGGGCTCACCTACGCGCAGGCCCGCAGCGTCGTGCGCCACCTCGCAGGCGAGGGCCTGGTCGAAGTCGAGCACCGGGCGCTTTCCAACGGCGGCGCCGCAGACAACGCCTACTCCCTGACCGACGCAGGCCGCAAAGCCCTCGAACGCGCTTTGGAGCGGGGGTGAAGCTCCACGCAGCCGCGTTCGCGCTCGATTTCGTAAAGCGGATCTTCGCGCGTTCCCCAATCGCACCGTATTGTGCTTGCTTGGCAATATATTTATTAATGAATAATACAAATACTGCTGTTCAACAGCAAAGATAATGAATCAATGGAGGTTGTTGAATAATCGATGCCAGCGCTGGTTGGGAGACTATAGTAGGTTCGCGACACGAGAGAGAACCAATGCCGCCCATCGACGGAAGACGAGCGGCGAACGCGAAGGAGAATCCCATGAACCAAGCAACGGCAACGTTGGCGCAGCTGAAAAAGGCCAACAAGCTCGTCCGCCTCACGTTCCGCAAGAACGGCCCGAAAAGCTTCAAGCGCGGGCAGGGCGCGCTGCTGAACGCGCTGATCGAGCACGACGGCGCCACCCAGCGCGAGCTCGTGGAAATCATGGGCATGAGCCGTCGCGACCTCAAGGACATCGTCAAGAAGGCCGAGCGCAACGGGTTCGTGACCTTCGAGGACGCCGACAAAGAGCGCACGTACGCCGTGAAGCTGACCGATGACGGCCGCGCCCTCGCCCAGAAGCGCGCCGCGGCCAACGACCGCACGGCCGAGGAGATCGTCTCCTGCCTGAGCGAGGAAGAGGTCGCGCAGCTGAATGCCATCACCGAGAAGCTCATCCTCTCGGCCAAAGAGAAGGGCATCAGCGGCAAGAAGAAGGGCCGCAAGGTCCACCACCGCCGCGGCCGCTGCCGCAACCACCGCCACTAGGGCGCCTGCCTTTCGGGGCCGGGATGTCCTGATCGAGGCGCACGGCAGGCCAATCGCCGCAACGAGCGCGCTCGGGTCGGCTTGCGGGGTGTTTGCCTGCCCGTGTCCGCCCGGGTCGTTTCCGGCCGCGGCCCCTGCCCGCTCCGCGCCGTGCCCGGTTCGTAGCCCGCGCACCTGTCCTCACCGAGCCCCCCGCGCGGAGCCGGGTTTCTCCGCGGCGGGCGCGGCGGCTCTTGGAGCCGGGGGGGGGCGAATCCTTGGATGACCGAAAACGCGGTCGAATGTGCAGTCCGCGGGCCCGATTCTCCCCCTTCGCGCGCCGTCGCTCCGCATAACGCCTGGTCGCGAAATTCGCGTGCTCGTTTTCGCCCTCCGCGAGTGCGCATTCGACCGCGTTTTCGGTCATCGGCGGTTCGGCGCGCGTTGCGCCCGCACGTGGGGCGCATGCACCCGCAAGCAGCATGGCCTTGCCCAGACGTTTCCCGATGCACTCCCTCCGCGCCCTTGCCTCTCGAACCCATGCCGCACCTTCACCCCCGCATCTCCGCCCCTCACACCTCGCATTTCTGCACCCCCCCTCGCACCCCCCTCACACCCCGCACCTGCATTCCCGCTTCCCGCATTTCAGCTCCCGCCAATCCGCCCCGCTCCCGCGTCCCCGCCTGCTTGCGCATCTGCGCCGAAAATCTGAAGATACGCCGAATAACCGCGCCGCCGTCTGCGCAGGGCTCGCGCCAAGCCCTACACTGATCGACAACGCTAAGGCGCGGCGTCGGGCAACGACGTGCAGGCACGGCCGCGGCCGGCTTTGCCGCCCATGCCGTTCGGCACCGATTCCGAACGGGGCTCCTGCACCGATCCGGCGAACCGCGCGACCCGCAATCGAAAGGACGAGGCCATGGCCGATCGTGTCGTAGAAAGCTCTGATGTGCAGGTTCCCGAGATCCCCGAGATCCTGGAGAAAGTGCTGCTGTTCTCGCTTGAAGAGGCGAAGGAGAAGATGCTCGAAGGCTCCGACGTCGTTCCGTTCACGGCGCTGGTCGTCAAGGACAACCTGTTCATCGAGAACCATCCCGGCGAGTCCGCCGAGGAATGCTTCAACTTCGCCCGCCACACGGTGCAGAACGCTCGCGGCGCGGACGCCTACGCGCTCTGCTACGACGGATACGTCGAGATCGACGACGGGACGAAGGACGCGCTCATCGCCGAGGGCGGCGTGCCCGGCGAGGACGAGGGCTATGCGGTGGGCTTCCTGTACGAGACGGACGACGAGGGCAAGCTCGTCTTCGAGGAAGAAGCCGCCTACATCGGCGAGTCGCCCAACTTCATGGTGGCGCTGAAGAGCGCGGATGCCTACGACGAGGACGAGATCGACGACAAGTACCTGGACGACGGTGAAGACGAGGAAGAAGCCGAAGAAGAGTAACGCCCCTGCGGCCTGCCGCCTGGCTTCCGGCGGCCGGCCTCAGTCGGCCGCGCCTTCTGAACGGCGCGCATTCGTCCCACACCGCCTCTACGTTAAACCACCGTTGGCATTGCGCAAGCCAGCACATGGTCATCCTGAGCGAGCGAAGCGAGCCGAAGGATCCCGCGCGGCGGCAGCCGGGCGCCTCCGGTTGGCACCGCGCGGGATCCTTCGGCTCCGGCGGCCCGCGCCGCTCATCGCTTCGCGATGCCTCCCTGCGCCCGCTCCGCGTGCTCGGGAG
>CAUEBO010000002.1 GCA_958454405.1 uncultured Eggerthellaceae bacterium
GTCGTGCTCATCGACGTGGCCGAGGGCCTGCCGCAGGGCAAGGCGCTCGACATGATGCACATGCGCAGCGTCGAGCAGTTCACGGTGCACGTGACCGGCACGAACGACTACGCCGACACGCGCGACTCCGATGTGGTGGTCATCACCGCCGGCATCGCCCGCAAACCCGGCATGACGCGCGAGGACCTGCTCGGCGTGAACGCCGGCATCATGAAGTCGGTGATCGGCCAGGCCATGGAGGCGTCCCCGAACGCCGTGTTCATCTGCGTGACGAACCCGCTCGACGTGATGACGACGTTGGCTTATCGGCAGTCGGGCCTGCCGGCGAACCGCCTCATGGGCATGGGCGGCGTGCTGGATTCCTCGCGCCTCGCGTTCGCGGTGTGCGAGCAGCTGGGCTGCGAGCCGGCCGACGTGGTGGCCTGGGCCGTGGGCGCGCATGGCGAAGGCATGGTGTGCTGGCCGCGCTTCACCACGGTGGACGGCACCCCCATCACGGAGCTTTTGGACGAAGAGGCCGTGGCGAGCGTGGTGCAGCGCTGCGTGAAGGGCGGCGCCGAGGTGGTCGCCTTCCTCAAGACGGGCAGCGCCTACTATGCGCCCGGCGCGTCCATCGCGAAGATGGTGGAAGCCATCCTCACCGACTCGCATGAGGTCATGAGCGTGTGCGCGCACATCGACGGCCAGTACGGCATCGAGGACCTCTACATGAACGTGCCGGCGCGCCTTGGCAGAAACGGCGTGGAGGAAGTGGTCGAGTTCGACCTGAACGACGACGAGCTGGCGGCTTTGCGCGCGTCCGCCGACAGCGTGCGCGCAGGGTTGGCGAACCTGCCGGAGTAGGTTCGACCTGCGGGGCGGGCGGGGAGGTCGCACAGGGCTTCTCGCACACTTCGCGAAAGCTCGGCACCCTGCACGACCTCCCCGCCCTTGTTGCGGGTTGGATGGGCCGGCGGGTTGCTACTATAGCGCGGATCATGGGGGCGTCGCTTGGGCGGCGCTCCCTTCGTTGGGGGAGGGGTCGAACTCTCCTTAATAAGAGAGGTTCAACATGCTGATAGAGATCGACGAGAGGTACTGCGTCGGGTGCGGGCGCTGCGTGGACGACTGCGTGGGCGCGAACCTGGCGCTGGAGGACGGCATCGCGCGCGTGAAAGGGCGCTGCATCCTGTGCGGGCACTGCGTGGCCGTGTGCCCGACCGGGGCGGTGTCCATTCCAAGCTACGATATGGAGGACGTGGAGATATGCGTGCCCGCCAGCGCGGCTATCGATCCTCGTACAATGCTCGGGGTCATCAAGTCGCGTCGCAGCGTGCGCAACTACCTTCCGAACGCCATCGGGCAAGACGCGTTGCGCCTCGTGCTGGATGCGGGACGCTACACCGCCACGGCGAAGAACGCCCAAGGCTGCCGCTTCATCGTGGTGCAGGACGAACTCGACGAACTCAAGCGCCTCGTGTGGGGCGGCATCGAGGACGCGCTGGCGCTTTCCGGCGCTGACAAGCCGCGCTGGGCCACGCTCTACGAGCCCTTCTTGAACGGCGTGCAGGCGGGGCAGCAGGACTTCCTGTTCCGCAACGCGCCCGCTGTCGCCTTCGTCGCGGCTGACCGCGCCGACGATGCGGGGCTGGCCGCGCAGAACATGGAGCTTGTGGCGGCGTCGCTCGGCTTGGGCGCCCTGTTCAACGGCTACCTGTGCCGCGCCGCCGAGGCGCTGCCTGCCGTCAAGGCGTTCCTTCAGGCCGGAGATCGGCCCCTGCAGATCTGCATGCTGCTGGGTCATCCCGCCGTTTCCTACCGGCGCACGGCCCCGCGCCTGCCGGGCGACTTCGTGCTGAAGTAGTCAGCTCGCCGATGCGTGCCCTGAGCGCTCCAAGATGGCGGCGCCCTGCTTCTTCGTGACGACCTCCACGCCGAAGGAAGTGCGCTCGGCGCTGCGGCGGGCCACCTGCTTGAGGCAGGTTTCGAGCGCGGCCAGGTTTTCCGAGGGACACTCGCCGGCCTTCGAGAGCAGTCCCACGAACATGGTTTCCGGAAGGTCGGCAAGGGGAACGACCTTGATGAACCCGTGCTGCACGAAAAAGTTGTTGACGGCGCACATGCCGGGGAAGATGCCGATCTTCTCGCCGCTCAGGATGCTTTTGAAAATGTAGCCCGAATCGGTGGTGAGCAATTGGTTCTCTTGCGGGCCCTCGGCCGTGACGACAATTTTCGATGCCTGCGAGATGCCCTTGTCGCGATAGCCGTCGTACTCGATGTAGGTGCCGTCCTCGATGTCCTCGACGGATACGGCCGCCTTGCCCGACCAGGGATGGTTGATCGAGACGAAGGCGCAGTAGCCGCTCTGCAGCCATATGTCGAACGTGAGCCCGTGCTTCTCCATGAGCTTTTGGTACAGTCCCAAATAGCGCTCCGTGGGGGCGAACACCGCCGCCTGGGGGCCTCCCGGCTCGGCCATCTGGTCGAAAATATCGGGGTTGTCCGCTTTCTCGAGCGAGCATTCGACGTGTTTGAATCGACGGAGGAACAGCGGCATGCCCTCTTCCAGAATCCAGTCGACGTAGAAGGGCGTGCAGAGCAGCTTGGCTTTGCCTCCGCGGCTTCCGTTGGCCAGGTCGACGTAGCGCATCATTTCGTCGTAGCTGCCGACGATGCGGCGCGCGTATCCGGCGATGTCCTCGCCGAACTCCGTGGGGAGCAGGTCGTGCCCGTCCCTGTCGAACAGCTTCCTGCCCAGTTCCTTTTCCAGGCGGGCGATGGAGTTCGAAAGGGCCGGCTGCGTGATGAAGAAGCTGCGGGCCGCTTCCGTGAACGACCGCTCGTCGTAGAGCGCAAGGAAGTATCTCAGCTGTTCGAGGGTCATATGCCTCCTGCGGGTCGGAGCGCTGGGCCGATCGACTGTCGAACGAAGCTGCGCCCCTGCGCAGCCGCAAGCGAGCAGCTTCCCCTATTTATACTCGGCCTTGTCCGGTTTTTCAAGGTTCGGGATCGAAGGGGGAGCGGAAGGGAGAGGGAACGCTGTCGGACGGCTTGCTGCGGATCGGTTCGCCTCCTGTCCAGCAACTGTCGCGCACAGGTTCCGCTTCCCAAGCGAAGCTGGGCTGGTGGCTTTCGCTCCCAGCCCAGCCATCAGGGATTCGATTCATCCTGCGGACCCCTACGAAAGTGTGATGGCCGAAAGCCTGCATCGGCGCGCGATGGCGCGCATCGATGCAGCGGAGGGACCATCAGCCTTTGCGGGCCGCCTTCGCCTCAGCCCATGCACGGGCCGCCTCGGCTCCTGCGCCGATGCGCGAGAGGTAGTTGCTGTAGTCGCGCTCGATGGCCAAGCCGCGTTCATCGGTGGAGTCTTGCGCCTGGTCGGCAGCTCTTTTTACGGCGAACAGTATCTCGGTGGGGGTGACGGCAAGCTTGTGGGCGAAGGCCTCCGTCTGAGCTTCGAGCTGGTCGGCTGGGACCACTCGCTGCACGAGTCCCAGGCCGAAGGCCTGCTCGGGGGTGATGCGCTCGCCGGACATGGCCAGGTACTTCGCCCATTTTGGTCCGGCCGTCTTCGCAACTTTTGCGATGCCGCCGCATATGGGAATCGCACCGATGCCCACTTCGGGGAAGGCGAGCTTCGTGCCCTCGGCGACGAAGATGAAATCGCACATGAGCGCCAGCTCGAAGCCGCCGCCCATCGCCACGCCGGCGACCTCGGCGATCACGGGTTTGCGGCAGCGCGCGATCTCGCCGAAGCAGTCCTGCATGAGCGCGCACCAGGCGTCGCCGTCGGTAACCGCGCCGGAGGTCATGTACTTGATGTCGTCGCCTGCCGAGAACGCCCGCTCGGATCCGCGGATGATGGCCACGCGGGCTTCGGCGTCGGCCTCGAATTCCTGGACGGCTGCTTTGACGTCGAGGAACGACACGTTGTTGAATGCATTGAGGCAGTCTGGACGGTTGAGCGTCAGAATGGTCACTGCGCCGCGCTTCTCGTAGATGAGGGTTTCGTACGAACTCATGGAGCGCTCCTTCCAAGAGGGGACGGTTGATCCGCCCTGCAACCCGGCCGGGTTGCAGGGCGGCGGGGCTATCCGTAGTAAGGGACGTTCTTCGCGTCGAGTTTGGCCAGATCCTTGGCGATCAGGCTGTACTGGATCGGGGCGGTCAAGTCGCCGATGCTGGTGCCCATGGCATCGCGCAGGTAGTGCGCCACGCCCGCATCCTCGTCGTAGCCAAGGCCGCCGTAGAGCTGAATGAGCTCGCGGCAGCATTCGACGGAGGCGTCGGTGGTGAACACCTTGACCATCCTGATGAGCGTTGGGTCAGGGCGGCCCTTCTCGACCAAGCGGCAGGCGTCGTCGATGAAGCTGCGCGAGGCCTCGATCTTCGTTTTGATGCGAGCGAGCGACGCTGCTATCTGGGGCATTTCGACGATCGGCTGCTTTTTGAACGTGCGGACCTTGAGCCAGTCCCGGGTTTTGGCGTACGCGCCCTCCATCGTCCCCAGGGCAACCGACGACATGTGCAGGTAGCCGGCCGCCAGGTTGGGGAGGAATCTAACCATGTTGACCTGGTTCGATGCTGGAATGCGGACGTCGGAAAGCGACAGGTTCGCGTTCGCTGCGCCGTTCATGCCCATCTTGCGGTCGGCCTTGTGCCGCGTGAAGCCCTCCATGTCTGAGCTCACGAGGAAATACGCGGGCTTTCCTTCAAATATGCCGCCGTTGACCAGGACGTAGTCCGCCACATGCCCGTTCGTGACGAATTGCTTGGTGCCGTTGAGCACGATCTCCCCGCCGTCGCGCACGCCCATGGCAGGCCATTCGGAGAAGTTCACGACGCCGGCAGGATCGGTCTCGGCGATGGCGCCGATCTTCTCCCCGGAGATCAAGGGGGCGACGAGGGCGTCGTGGTCGGGGTTGTCGTCGCAGATCAGCATGAGCGGCATCGTCATGCTCACCATGAGGCTGCATCCCAAGGCGGGCATCTCCTTGGACACCTCTTCCAAGATGGTGAGCGAGCTTGCCAGATCGAGTCCCGAACCGCCGTGCTCCTTGGGCACGTCGGCTCCGATGAATCCGAGCTCGCCGCAGCGCCTGTTCAGCTCGAAGGGGAATTCGTTGCCTTTGTCGTACTCCATGAACTTCGGGCGTATCTCGTGTTCGGCGAATTCGCGCACCGACTCCCTGATCAGCGTCTGCTCGTCGTTGAGGATGCGTGCCATGGTGCCCTCCTACCCCCTCGCGCGCGCGTGGTTGCACGGGTGCCTGCGGACGGCCGTCCGCTCCATGCCGACGTGCGGCGCTTCGCAAGCGGCGGGTGTGGCGGGCGGCCCTCGCCTCGATGGTTCCAGCGTACGCGGCGCGGCGGGAAAATGCTCATTCGCATCGGAAATGCCCGGGCATAAGAAGCGCGTGATGCCGCGCGCGGCGAGGGTGACCGAAATCGGTCCAAGACGTGCGTGGCAGGTGCTATGGCCAGACGAGCCGCAGGCTTTCCGGCTCTCCGCTGATTGCGGCCGGAGGTCAGCATGTTTCAGCATTAGACGGACGCGCGCGGAGAGCAACGCGCACGGTGAGCGCGATCGCAAGATCGCACGGCTCATTTCGATCCGCGTCCTCTGTGCGGAGGGCGACGCCCTGGATCTTCGCGGTGGAGGCGACGGCCTTCGAGTTTCAACCCACGCCCTCCGTCCGGAGGGCGACCCTGCGCCTGCGCGCCGCGATGCCGCCACCTCCCGCATTTCAACCCACGCCATCCGTGTGGAGGGGCCATCGCAGATCGTACCTTTCAATGAGGCTGCACGTCCGCTCTTTCGAAGACTTGCGAATTCGCGAAAGAACGGGCGCAAAGCGAGGGGTCTTTCCCGCTCGTCATGCGTGATGTGCCGCCTCCCTTGGTGCGACAACGCTCCTTTGTGGCGGGCGTCCCCGCCGCCTTCCATGCCGCGTGTGCGTCGTGCGCGGGAAATCCCCCCGCGTGGCAGTTATCGCCGTTAGTTGATCATCGGCGTTTCGCCTCTCGGAAGGCGCTGAAGAGAGTAAGCTTGTGAACAGGCCTTTTGTCGTGACCGAGCAAAGATGGTGTTCCCGTGGCGTGCCGACGCCGCTTTTCGCCCGCTTCGAATGATCAACCAACGGCAAAACCTGCCACGAAACCGTTTTTTTCGCGCGCTGGCTTCGGTCTTCGTTGGGCGGAGGGCGAAGCTTGGGAAAGTCGCGACGCTCGCCTCTGGCGCCGTCCTGCGAGGGGACCGAGGAGCTGGGGCTGGAGACCGAGGTTTTCAGACCGGGGTTTGTTGGGGGAATCTGTCCGAGGCGGGTCGCGCGCGGCGGGGCACGCGCTTGCGGTATAATCCATCCTTATGGAAACCATCATCACGAAATCACAGGTTGCGGATGCGGTTTACGCAGCCATCCCGCGGCTGGCCTGCGAGTTGCCGGCCGACATCGCGGCGGGGCTTGTGGCGGCGCGCGCCGTAGAGGACAGCCCGCGCGGGCGGGCCGTGCTCGACCAGCTGGTGGAGAACGCGCGCATCGCACAGGAGGATCGCGTGCCTATCTGCCAGGACACCGGCACGGTGTGGGTCAGCCTCGAGATCGGGCCCGATGTGCTCATGCGCGGCGACGTGTTCGCCGACGTGGACGACGCGGTCGCCCGCGCCTACGACGAGGCGCGCCTGCGCAAGTCGGTGGTGCGCGACGCCGTGCTCGACCGCGCGAACACGGGCGACAACACGCCTGCGTTCTGCGACGTCCACCCCGTGGACGAGCCGGGCGCGGCGCGGCTGCACATCATGCTGAAGGGCGGCGGCTCGGACAACGCGAGCCGCGTGGTCATGCTGGTGCCGGGCGCCGGCAAGCAGGGCATTGTGGACGAGCTCGTGCGCTGCGTGCGCGAGAAGGGCGCAAACGCCTGCCCGCCGCTCGTGGTGGGTGTGGGCATCGGCTCCACGTTCGACAAGGTGGCCGGCTTGGCGAAGCGGGCGCTCATGCGCCCGGTGGACGAGCCCGCGGCCGACCCGCGCGTGCGCGCGCTCGAAGAGGAGCTGCTCGCGGCCGTGAACGCCACGGGCGTGGGCCCCGGCGGCTTGGGCGGCCGCACGACGGCGCTCGCCGTGCGCGTTGCCACGGCGCCGTGCCACATCGCGGCGCTGCCGCTGGCCATCAACATGGGGTGTTCCGCCATGAGGAGATGCACGGTGGACTTGGCTTCGGAGGAAGGCCTTTGTCATCCTGAGCGCAGCGCGCAGCGCGGAGTCGAAGGATCCCGCGCGGCGTCAGCGTTGAGCGCTGCGGAAGAGGACGGGAGCGTGCCGCTCAAGTGCGCGTCTGGCCTGGCGGCCCGCATGGGATCCTTCGGCTCCGCTCAGGATGACAAAATCGAGGGGGTGCGTCGTGGCTAGCGTCGACCCCATCCGCCTGACCTTGCCGTTCGACCGCGGCGCGCTGGCCGCTCTGGAAGCGGGCGATGCCTGCCTGCTCACGGGGCCCCTGTACACGCTGCGCGATGCGGGGCATGTGCGCCTCATGGCCGAACTCGAAGCCGCCGGCGGGCAGCTGCCGTACGGCTTGGACGGCCAGGCCATCTTCTACGCAGGACCCACGCCCGCGGCCGCCGGACGCCCGTTCGGCGCGGTCGGGCCCACCACGGCCAGCCGCATGGACTTCGCGGCGCCGGCGCTGCACCGCGCGGGCATCGCGGCTACGGTGGGGAAGGGGCGGCGCAGCGCCGAGGTATGCGACGCCTGCGCGGCCACGGGTTCCGTTTATTTCGTGGCGTGCGGCGGGGCTGCGGCCTATCTGGCGAAATGCGTGGCATCATCGGAAACGGTGGCGTACGGAGATTTGGGGACCGAAGCGCTGCGCCGCATCGAGGTCGTCGACTTCCCCGTCTTCGTTGGAATCGACGTCCGCGGCAACGATGTGTACGATCTCGTCTGAGCGCTCCTTCGCGCTCCGGATTGAATAAGGAACCATGATCGAGAGCACGCCTGCAACACAACGCGCGCGCCGCGCGCCGGACGCCCATCGTGGCGCCTTCGTCACGTTCGAAGGCGGCGAGGGCGCCGGCAAGACGACGCACATCCGCTTCCTCGCGGAAGCGCTGCGCAACCGCGGCCGCGAGGTGCTGTGCCTGCGCGAGCCGGGTGGCACCGACATCGGTGAGCAGCTGCGCGCCGTGGTGCTCGATCCCGCCAACGAGGACATGGCCGACGAAGCCGAGCTGCTCATCTACGAGGCCGCGCGCGCGCAGATCGTGGCGCAGGTCATACGGCCGGCGCTCGAGCGCGGAGCGGTGGTGCTCTGCGACCGCTTCACGGATTCCACGATAGCCTACCAAGCCGTCGGCCGCGGCCTGTCGCGCGAGTTCGTGGACCGCGCGAACCGCTTCGCATGCCAAGGCGTCCGGCCCGATCGCACGATCCTGCTGGTCACTGGGGGCTCGGCGCAGACCGGCCTCGCGCGCGCCACGCATCGCACGGGCGCCGATCGGCTCGAGCTTGCCGGCGAGGAGTTCCACGCGCGCGTGAACGAGGCCTTCCTGCAGATCGCCCGCGACGATCCCGAGCGCGTGCGCGTGGTGGTGTCGGGCGGCAGGAAATCGTCCACGGCCGCGGCCGTGTTCGCCGAGCTCTCCGACCTGTTCCCCTGGATGGCCGACGGCGAGGTGCGCGATCCCTCGTTCTTCGAGCGGCTGGACGTCCACCGCTCCCGCGTGGAGCGCTCGGACGGGCGCGCCGCGCGCGGCAACGATGCGCAGGCGAGGTAGCGTGGCCGACGCGTTCGAGAACATACTCGGTCAGCCCCAGGTTCGCGAGTTCCTGCGCGCCACGGCGGCGCATGATCGCGTGAGCCACGCCTACCTGTTCACGGGACCCGCCGGTTCGAACAAGACGCTGGCTGCCTACGCGCTGGCCCAGGCCGTGCTCTGCCCCCAGGGGGGCGGCTGCGGCACGTGCGACTGCTGCCGACGCGTGATGCGCAAGAAGCATCCCGACGTGCGCTACTTCGCGCCCGAAGGGGCGGGAGGCTATCTGGTGGAGCAGATCCGCGACATCGTGGCCGACACGGCGCTCGCGCCCATCCAGGCGAGCCGCAAGGTGTACATCCTCGACCGGGTGGACCTGCTGGGCGTGCAGGCGGCCAACGCCTTCCTGAAGACGCTCGAGGAACCGCCTTCCGACGTGGTGCTCATCCTGCTGGGGCGCACGCGCGAGAGCGTGCTTCCCACCATCGTGTCGCGCTGCCAGGTGGTGCCGTTCCGCTCCATCCCGGCAAGCGAGGCGGCCGGGATCATCGTGCAGAACACGGGGGCGGCGCGCGATCAGGCGCGCATGGCGCTGGAAGCGTGCGGAGGGTCCATCACGCGCGCCGTCGAATTCCTGAAGTCGAACGAGCGACTGGCGTTCCGCACGCGCGTCCTCGAGGTGCTGGGGCGCGTGCGCGAGGCGGACGATTGGGATATCATCGGCTTCGCATCCGATCTGGTGGTGCAGGTGAAGGCCCCGCTCGACGTGGTCCGCGCCGAGCTTGAGCAGGATCTGGCGGAGAATGCCGACTTCCTGGCCAAGTCTGCCATCCGCCAGATCGAAGCGCGCAACAAGCGCGCGCTCACGGCGAAGAGCTTCGAATCGCTGCGCCAGCTGACGGCCATCGTGCGCTCGTGGCTGCGCGACGTCCTGGCCGTGTGCGCCGAGGCGCCGGAGCTCGTCATCAACGTGGACGCGCGCGCCGCGATCGACGAGGCCGCCGCGAACACCGACGAGGCGCGGGCGACGGCGGCGCTGCGCGCCGTGGTGCGCTGCGACGAGGCGATCTCGTATAATGTATCGCCTGAGACGTGCATCGACGCGATGCTGTTCGAAGTGAAGTACACGCTGTTCGGCAGCCGTTCGCCGCAAGGCGCACGCGCTGCGATACGATAGGAGAGGTGCTCTATGGTCCGGATTGCGCCGGTCAACTTATATTACAACCCGAAGACGCTCTGGTTCGACGCCGGCGAGCTGGACGTGCGCGCCGGCGACGGCGTGGTGGTGTCGACGGCGCGGGGAACCGAGTTCGGCCGCGCGGCGAACGATGCGTTTGAAGCCGAGGCCTCGCAGGTCAAGAAGCTCAAGACGCCGCTCAAGCCCGTATGCCGCATCGCGACGGAAGAGGACGAGGCCCAGGCGGCCGACATGGAGCGCAAGTCAGCCGAGGCGCTCCCAGTGTTCAAGGAGATGGCGGCCGAGGCGAACGGCGACATGCGGCCCGTGTCCGTCGAGTACCTGTTCGATGGCGACAAGGCCATCTTCTACTTCGAGGCCGAGGAGCGCGTCGATTTCCGCGATCTCGTGCGCAAGCTGGCGTCGCGCTTCCGCGTGCGCGTCGACATGCGCCAGATAGGCGTGCGCGACGAGGCGCGCATGGTGGGCGGCCTGGGCCATTGCGGCCAGGAGCTGTGCTGCAAGCGCATGGGCGGCGAGTTCTGCCCCGTGTCCATCCGCATGGCGAAGGAGCAGGACCTCTCGCTCAACCCGCAGAAGATCTCGGGCGTGTGCGGGCGGCTCATGTGCTGCCTTCGCTACGAGTTCGACGCCTACAAGGATTTCAAGAGCCGCGCCCCGAAGCAGAACTCCCAGGTGGAAACGCCTGCCGGCACGGCGAAAGTGGTCGATCTGGACGTGCCGCGCGAGGTCGTGTCGCTCAAGATTGACGGCGAGAAGCCCGTCAAGGTCCCGCTCGCCGATTTCGACCCCGCCGAAGAGGGCCAGCGCCCGAAGCGCGTGGGAGAGGAAGCCTGGGAGAGCGCGAACGCCAGCGTGGCGCTCGGCATCGTCGGCGACGGGAGCAACCTGCTGACTTCGCAGCTGACCGGCCAGGACAAGCTGGCCGATCCTGCAGCCGTGCGCAGGACCGGCAAGAGCGGCCAGAAGCAGAGGGGCGGAGGCGGCGACGGGCGCTCCGGCGGCAAAGGAGGTTCCGCCCGGAAGTCCGATTCGTCTGCGCAGCCCAGCCGCAAGCCGCGTCGGCGCCGTTCGACGAAGGTCGGCGGCGACGCGGGCGCAGTCGAGGCATCCGATGCTCAGAAGCCGGTTCAGAAGCAGAAGTCAGGCGCCCAGCAGAAGGGCGGCCAGGGCCAGCAGAAGAAGCGGCAGGGGCAGGCTGGGAAAAAGCAGCAGCCCGCGCGCTCGGGCGGCGAGCAGCAGAAGAAGCAGGGGCAGAAGCCCGTATCCGGCGCGAAGATGGGGCCGCGTCCGGGCCAGAAGTCCTCGGGGCTCAGGCAGGGCCAGCAACCGGCCCAGGGCGGCTCCGGTGACGGCGAGCGCGCGGAGGGCGGCGGCCATCGCCGCGCCCGTCGGCGCAGCCACAAGGCGGGCGGCGCGGAAGGCAAGGGGGGCTCCTCCGCGACGGGGGCGCCGAAACAGCGTGACGAAGGCTAGCTAGGGGAGGCTTGCGAACCATGAAGATCGATTACGAGATGCTGACGGACCTGTACCAGCTCACGATGGCGCAGGGGTATTGGGAAAGCGGGCAAGGCGAGACCCAGGCCTGCTTCCACATGTACTTTCGGGACTATCCGTTCAAGGGGGGCTTCGCCGTCGCGTGCGGCATGGCGCAGCTGGCCGACCTCGTAGACTCGTTCGCGTTCACGGACGACGACGTGTCCTACCTGGCCTCGCTCGACGCCCCGGGCGGCGGGAAGCTGTTCAAGAAGGAGTTCCTCGATCGGTTGAGGACGTTTCATCTGGACGTGGACATCGATGCCGTCGCCGAGGGGACGGTGGTGTTCCCGCATGAGCCGCTCGTGCGCGTGACGGGTTCCATCATGGACTGCCAGCTCATCGAAACCGCTCTTCTGAACTGCGTGAACTTCGAAACGCTCGTCGCCACGAAGGCGGCGCGCGTGTGCCTTGCGGCCGAAGCGCCCGTGGCCGAGTTCGGCCTGCGCCGCGCCCAGGGCGCGGCCGGCGGCGTGTGGGCGAGCCGCGCGGCCGTCGTGGGCGGCTGCGCGTCCACCTCGAACGTGCTCGCGGGCCAGCTCTTCGACGTGCCGGTTTCAGGGACGCATGCGCACTCGTGGGTCATGTCGTTTCCCGACGAGCTTGCGGCGTTCCGCGCCTACGCGAAGGCGTTTCCGAACAACTGCGTGCTGCTCGTGGACACCTACGACGTGGAGCAAGGGCTGAGAAACGCCATCACGGTGGGGCTGGAGATGCGCGAGCGCGGCGAGCGCCTGACCGGCGTCCGCATCGACTCGGGCGACCTTTCCTGGCTTGCGAAGATGGCCCGGAGCATGCTCGACGAGGCGGGGCTTTCCGATTGCGGCATCGTGCTCTCCAACGATCTGGACGAGTACGCCATCCAGTCCATCCGCGACGAGGGCGCCCAGGTGAACTCCTGGGGCGTCGGCACGAAGCTCGCCTGCGCCTACGACCAGCCGACGCTCGGCGGCGTCTACAAGCTCTCGGCCACGCGCGCTCCCGGCGAAAAGGCGTGGCGCGACCGCTTGAAGATTTCGGAATCGGTGGCGAAGCTCACCACGCCGGGCGTGCTCGATGTGCGCCGCTACTTCCACGACGACGGGCGGCTTGCCGGAGACATGGTGTACGACGTGAACGCAGGCGCAGGGGAGCGGGAGATCATCGTCGATCCGCTTGACGACCTGCGCCAGAAGAAGCTTGCGGGCAAGCGCTTCGAAACGCTGCTCAAGCCGCTCGCCCGCGCGGGCTCGACGGTCCTCGACCCCGACTTGCGCAACGCCTTGCCCGCCCGCGAGCGCGCGCGGGCAGGTCTTGCGACGCTCGACGAGAGCCAGAAGCGCATGCTCAACCCGCACACGTATCCGGTCGGCCTCGAATATGGTCTTTTTGAGCGCCGCCGCGATTTGGTGGCGCACCTGCGCGGCATTGCGTAGTGTGATAGCGACAAGGAACCAGCAGGCCGGGCGCGAGCGCCTCACGGCAGGAAGGAAGCCATGATCAAGATAATAACCGATTCGGTCGCCTCCATACCCGCCGATGCGGCGCGCGATGCCGGCATCGAGGTCGTCACCTTGTTCGTGAACCGCGATGGCGTGGAGTACGCCGACGCGGCCATGGACCTGGATGCGTTCTACGCCGACATCGACGACATGGTGGACGATATCCCGACATCCAGCCAGCCGTCCCAGCTCACGCTTGAGAACCTGTTCGAAGAGGCGGCCCTTGCCGGCGACGAGGTGTTGGGAATCTTCATCTCGTCGGAGCTGTCGGGCACCTACGAGGGCGCCGTCCGCGCCGCGCGCGCCGTGAAGTCCCGCAACATCGGCTTCACGTACGTCATCGTGGACTCCCTGTCGTGCGGCTACGACGAGGCATGGCCGGTGTTCGAGGCCGTTCGGGCCCGCGACGAAGGAGCCGACCTGGCGGGCTGCGCCGCTGCGGCGCTGGAGGGGATCCGGGCGACGCGCTTCCTGTTCACGCCCGAGACGCTCACGTTCCTGCAAAAGGGCGGGCGCATCGGCAACGCCGCGGCGCTCGTCGGCAACCTCATCCAGTTGGCGCCCGTGCTCACGGTGAACGATGGCAAGGCCACCACGTTCGCGAAGGTGCGCACGCGCAAGAAGGCGCTCGACAAGATCGTCGCCACGTTCAAGAAAGACGTCGAGGAGCACGGCCTGAAGAACGTCGTCGTGCACTACATCGGGGACAAGGCCCCGGCGGTCGAATGGGCGCGCGAGGTCGTCGAGCCGCTCATCGGGCGTTCGGTGGGCGTTCTGCCGGTGAGTCCCGTCATCGGACTGCACGTGGGGCCTGCGGTGGGCATCGCCTACGAATGCGCGAGCGCCCTTGTGGGGAAGCTGAGCGGCTCGATCCAAACGAGCGCCAGCACGTCCTAGGCCTGCCGCGACGCGGTTCGGGCCGTCGGCGAAACGAACGAAACGAAGCGAAGGAAGGCACGTTACATGCAGCCCATGTGCAACCTCATCATCGATTCTTGCTGCGATTTGCCCTTCGAGGTGGTCGACAGGGAGGGCGTGGAGCTCGTCCGCTTCCCCTACGTCATGAGCGACGGGGAACACGCCGACGATCTGTACCAGGCCTCGTCGGCGCACGACTTCTACCAGGCGATGCGCAACGGCGAGGAGCCGACGACCTCCCAGGTGCCCATGGCGGTGTACCGGGACGTCTTCCAGCGCGCCGTCGACAGCGGCGTTCCCGCGGTGCTTCTGAGCTTCTCGAGCGGGCTGTCGGGCAGCTTCGACGCCGCGGCGCTCGTGCGCGAGCAGATCATGGCCGAGCATCCGGAAGCCGAGCTCTACCTGGTGGACACGCGCCTTGCGTCGGTGGCCGAGGCGCTGCTCGTGTACGAGGCGCTGCGCCAGCGCGACAACGGGATGACGGCTCGCGAGCTTGCCCTCTGGGCCGAGGAGGCGCGCTATTTCGTCGATGCCGAATTCATGGTGGAGGATCTCGAAGCGCTGCGGCGCGGAGGGCGCATTCCCAGTTCCGTCGCCTACGCCGGATCGAAGCTCGACGTGAAGCCGCTGCTCACCATCACCATCGACGGCAAGCTCGCCCTTGCGGGCGTGGCGCGCGGGCGCAAGAAGGGCATCAAGCAGCTGGCCGAGTACTACCGCAAGCGCAAGGCGGATTCGCGGCCCGGACGATGCGTGGTCATCGGCAACGCCGACTGCCAGAAGGACGCGACGCGCCTGAAAGACGAGCTCGAGAAGGACGACGGCAGCATCCTGTTCCTTGAGAGCAGCATCGGCCCCGTCATCGGCAGCCATGTGGGCCCCGGCATGATCGCCGTGGTGTTCTGGGGCGGAGACAAGCGCGAGGAGCTGTCCGTGGCGGACCGCATAGCGAAGAGGGTCAAGGGCGCAGAATAGCCTGCGTGGCGAGGAAAGGTGCTTTTCATGAAGAAGGCGTTTGCATATTCCGGTAACGAGGCGATCGGCGCGATGGTGGCGCAGCGCCTCGAGGCGGCGGGGTACGTGCGCGCCGGCAGCCTGGCCGAGGCGGGCGTCGTCGTCACGTACTGTACGTCCCAGACCGCGCTCGAGGACGCTTATTTCGACGAGGAGGGCTTCGTGCAGGCTGCGGCGCCCGGCACGATGCTCATCGACTTGTCGCCGTCCACGCCGAGCTTCGCCCGCGAGCTGAACGCCGTGGCCGTGGTGAGCGATCTCGTGTCGATCGAGGCGCCGCTCGTGACGGTGGACGCGGCCTGCTCAGACGCCTTCGCCGACCGCGCGGACCTGGCATGCTTCGTGGCCGGCGACGAAGAGGGAGTCGAGGCCGCCCGTCCGGTGCTTGAGGCCATCGTCGGGTCCGTGAAGGACGCGGGCGGTCCCGGCTCCGCCCAGCTCGCCCGCGCCGCGTACACGCTCCAGGCCATTTCGCAGATCGTGTCGGCCATCGAGGCTGACGCCCTCTACCGCGCCTTCCGCCGCTCCTCCGCGCCCTTGGGCGCCGGCATCGGCCGGGCGGGAGCGACGACGCCCCTTGCCGAGCAGGTGCTGGATGCGGTGTCGTCCTCTCGCTTCGACGGCGCGTACACGGTCGAGATGCTCATGGCCGAGCTTTCGGCCGCGCTCATGGCGGCCGACGACATGGATCTCATCCTTCCCCAGGCCGAGGCGTGCCTGCACCTGCTCGAACTGCTGGCCGTCATCGGAGGGGCCGACAAGGCTCCGGCGGCGCTGGCGCTCGTGTACGGCGAGGAGGCCGCCTGCGCCGAGCAGGGCCTGGACTGGACGCGGGCGGAGCAGGCCTACGGCGACGGAGGCATGGGCGGCGAGCTCGAAGAGGGGATGGACGGCTGCGGCGAAGGGTGCGATCACGATCACGGCTCCTATCCCGACTATCCGGGACCGTACGGCGCCTACTCTGCGAACTAGGGTTTCGCCGTTCTGGCGAACGGCGAAACGAGTCGATGCTGCGGGCCGCTCTCGTGCCTCATCTCGACGCTTTTTCGCTTGCCCTCGCGTGCCGAAGCGCGCTCGGCTGCGAAACGCGCCGAGCCTAGGCGCGAGAGCGGCCCTCGCTGATTGATTTGGACCGGTGAGATATGGAAAAAAGCCTGCCGAATTCCTGCGGCTTGTGCCCTCGGGCGTGCGGCGCCGACCGCGCGGCGGGGGAGCGAGGCGCATGCGGTGCCGACGATCGGCTGGTGGCAGCGCGCGCCGCGCTGCATTTCTGGGAGGAGCCTCCCATCAGCGGCGAACACGGCAGCGGCACGGTGTTCTTCGCGCACTGCCCGCTGCGCTGCGTTTACTGCCAGAACGCCTTGATCGCCCAGGGGGAGGCGGGCGCGCCCGTGAGCGTCGACCGTTTGGCGCAGATGTGCCTGGAGCTTCAGGCACAGGGCGCGCTCAACGTCAATTTCGTGACGCCGACCCATTACGCCCCGCATGTCCGAGCAGCCGTGGCGCTCGCGCGCGAACGGGGCCTTGCGCTGCCGGTCGTATGGAACACGTCGGGATACGAGACCGTTGAAGCCGTGCATGCGAATGCGGGGACGGTCGACGTGTACCTGACCGATTTCAAGTACGCCGACGCCGAGCTGGCGCGGCGCTACTCGCATGCGCCCGATTACCCCGAGGTCGCCTTGGCGGCGCTCGAGGCCATGGTGAAGGAGGCGGGCGTGCCGGAGTTCGACGAGGTGGACGGCGAGCTGCGCCTCGTCCGCGGCGTGGTGGTCCGCCACCTCATGCTGCCGGGCGCGCTGGAGGATTCGAAACGCGTCGTGCGCCTCGTGCACGAGCGTTTCGGCGACGCGGTGCTGCTGTCGCTCATGAACCAGTACACGCCCGTGCTTGCAGAAGCCGCGAAGGCGGGCAGCGCGCGAGCCGTCGAGACGCTCAACCGCTGCCCTGAGCTCGCCCGGCGCGTTTCCGACGACGAGTACGAGCTTTTGCTCGACTACGCCGACGAGCTGGGCATCGAGGACTACTTCTGGCAGCAGGGCGGAGCCGCCGAGGAGAGCTTCATCCCCGCGTTCGACCTGTCCGGCGTCCGAGCCTCGACGACTTGATTCCCTGCGAGACGCTACCGAAAGAATCCGGTCCACACCGCAGATGACCGAAAACGCGGTCGAATGCGCACTCGCCGAGCGCGAAACCGGGCACGCTAATTTCGCGACCAGGCGTTTTGTGCGACCAAGGCGCGCAAGGAATGCGAATCGGCCCCGCAGACTGCACATTCGACCGTGTTTTCGGTCATTTTTGATTTTGCCGGAGCCGGCTGGTCTTTGGGAGGATCCGTATCCTTCATGAGGAGGCTTCCCATGCAGCCCGACAGCAAGCGGATCGGCCCGAAAGGATGCGTGCGCCGGTGCGCCCATGGCGGTTCGGCGGCAGACGAAGGATTCCGCCGCCGAACCAAGGTCGGCACGGGTCTGCCGCGGCAGGTTTCGCGCGCCGGCAGGCCCGATGCCGCTCGGGCGTGGGGAGGCGCTGCCGCGGGCGTTCGGTCGGATCGGATGAAACGCCCTGAAAGAGGATCGGCTCCCTTCAGGGCATGTTCGCTACACCGTGACCAGCTCGTACTCCCGCGTGCCCAGACCAATCTTCGCGGCGTGCTCGAGGCAGGAGCGCCATTCCGAGGCGGGGGTGGAGTTCGTGAAGTGGTCGCCGGCGGCTTGGAAGCCGGGGCTGGCCAGGTTGTCGGCGAGCTTGCTGCCGGGCAGGGGGGAGGCGGCCAGGCACGCGTCGACGCACGCCTGGTCGAGGGCGAGCGGGTCGGTGGAGGCGAACATGCCCAGGTTCGGCAGGATGGGTGCGTCGTTCTCGCCGTGGCAGTCGCAATGCGGCGACACGTCCACCACGAGCGACACGTGGAACTGCGGCCGGCCGTCCACGACGGCCTTCGCGTACTCGGCCATGCGGCGGTTGAGGTCGGCGTTGGCGGCATCCTGCGAGAAGCCGATGGCGTCGAAGTTGCAGGCGCCCAGACAGCGCCCGCAGCCCACGCAATGCGCGGCGTCCACGGTCATCTTCCGCGCGGCCTCGTCGAACGCGAGGCCGTCGTTTGCGCACTGGGGCAGGCACTTCCTGCAGCCGCGGCACTTCTGCGCGTCGATCGTGGGCTGGCCGTTGCTGTGCTGCTCGGTCTTGCCGGCGCGCGAGCCGCATCCCATCCCGATGTTCTTGATGGCGCCGCCGAAACCGGTGAGTTCATGGCCCTTGAAGTGCGTGAGGCTGATGAACACGTCGGCGTCCATGATGGCGCGGCCGATCTTGGCCGCCTTCACGTACTCGCCGCCAACCACCGGCACTTCCACGTCGTCGGTGCCCTTGAGGCCGTCGCCGATGAGGATGGAGCAACCCGCGGTGAGCGGCGTGAAGCCGTTCTGCCAGGCGCATTCCAAATGCTCGAGAGCGTTCTTGCGGCTGCCGGGGTACATGGTGTTGCAGTCGGTGAGGAACGGCTTGCCGCCCAGCTCCTTCACTACGTCCACGACGGCGCGGGCGTAGTTCGGGCGCAGGTAGCTGATGTTGCCCAACTCGCCGAAGTGCAGCTTGATAGCGACGAACTTGCCGTCGAGGTCCAAGTCGGCGATGCCCGCGTGCTTGACCAGCTTCTTCAGCTTCGCAGGCAATCCGTCGCCGAACGCCTCGGTGCGGAAGTCCGTGAAGTACACCTGTGCCGGTTCCATGATGGAAGTCTCCTTCTCCGCCGCCCGCGCGGCGCTCTCGTCTGCGTTGCCTTTTCCGTTATGATAACGGCTCGAACGCACCCGAGGCCGAGAGAATCGTGAAATACGGACGCCTTCCGCCGCGCTCGCCCGGAACGGCGGGCGGAGGCATGAAGGTCTTTCGGCTTCCGGCTTCCGCCACACGTTCGGGTGCGAAAGAGGGCAGGTGAAAGCTTTCGCGCATACGGCGGCTCATCCGCGCCAAAGGCGATCGGCGGGCACGGCGCGCCCGCCCGCGAGCTCTGTTCCGGGCAGGTCCTCGTGCATCTCCAGGATGTTCTTCCACAAGCGCTTGGGCATGAATTGGCGGCGCAGCTCGGGATTGTAGCGCGCTTCCACGGCGACGGTGCGGTAGAAGCGCTTCCAGGCCGCCTGCATGAGCCGCTCGTCGGCCGCGCGGTCGGGAACGTTCAGTTCGTCGGTGCGCACGAGGTACCAGTCGCGCCCCTCGTAGACGCCCGCCAGATGGTGCACCTCGTCGTAGATGATGAACGGCTGCGTGTTGAAGCGCCCGGCGAACCAGTCCATGAGCAGCGGCACCACGGAAGCGGAGGGGTTGCACCGCGCGAGCCACACGCCGTTCTCCAGGTGCTCGAAGCGCAAAAACTGCACCATGCGGTGGCGCTCGTTGCCCACGGCGCGCACCAGGCGGTGCAGGGGCTCCACGGCTGGATGGGCCAGGTCGTTGAGCACGCTCCCGCGCGCTTTTCCGGAGCAGCCGATGGAGTCGAAGGGCTGGCTGGTTCCCATGGGGCCGCTGCATGAACCGCGTTTGCGGCATCCCGAGCAGTCGTGCGGGCGGTTGGCCGCCATGGCGTAGCGGATGAAACGGTAGACGATCGTGCCGGCCTGCAGGTCGTCGGACAGGGAGGCGCGCATGACGGCATCGTAGGCCGCCGCTCCGCAGGCGCGCTTGATGCCGCGCTGCACGCGCACGGCGCGCTCCATGTCCGTTTCCACGAAGCGTACCGCCTGCCCCAGGCGCGGCTGGAGGATGGTATCGGGCGCGACGTCCTGCGGTTCCTCGTGGCGGGCGTACGCCTCGAACACGGCCGAGAGCAGCCCCTCCAGAGATCCGTCGTAGGCGTAGGCCACGTCGGCCAACGGCTCCTCGCGCGTTGCGACATCCCCCTTCGAGCCGTTTCGCTCGAAGGGGGCCCCGTGCGAGCGATCTGCGCGCGGGGCCGTCATGCGCACGCCGCCTCGGGCCGTTCGAGGGCCCGCTGCCAGCCGAAGGCCCCGTCGGCGCTCGATGCGCGCTTCGTGCCATCGAGGGGCTTTCGGGGAGCCGCGGGCTTTCCCGCATCGGATGCGCCGTCCTTGCGGCCGTTGCATTCGGCGCCGAGCCGGGGCTGCGCGCGATCGGCGCCGAGCCGGGGCCGATCGCCTTCTGCCGCACCGCCTGCGAGGCGGGCCTTCTCGGGTGTTTCCACGCTTTCGAACAGGCTCATCTGGCCAGGGCAGGTCTTGTCGGCCCGGCGTCCGTGGCTGCCGCCCTTGACAGGCGCGGCCAGGTGCGATCGCAGGCTTTCGCGCGTGAAATCGACGCCCTTGCCCGCGTATTTTCCGTTGCACGTGATGAAGAATCGCGCGCTTTTGTACGCGATGCCGAGTTTGCGCAGCTCGGACTCGCGCAAGCAGGCGCTTCGCCGGGCGCGCACGATGGATTGGGCGCCGCGCACGCCGATGCCCGGCACGCGCAACAGCGCCTCGAGCGGCGCCTTGTTCACTTCCACGGGAAAAAAGTCCAGATGGTTGAGCGCCCAGTTCGCCTTCGGATCGACCTCGGGGTCGAGGAAGGGATGCTCTTCATCGATGATTTCGGCGACGTCGAAGCGGTAGAAGCGCAGCAGCCAGTCGGCCTGGTAGAGCCGGTGCTCGCGGTTCAGCTGCACGGCGTCGGTGCCGGGCAGGCGCGCATCGTCGTTGACGGGCGTGTAGGCGCTGAAGAACACCCGCTTGAGCGACAACGTGCGGTACAGCGCCGCCGACAGGTTGAGGATCTGGAAGTCGCTCTCGGGCGTGGCGCCCACGATCATTTGGGTGGACTGCCCGGCGGGAACGAACGCGCGCTCCTTCTTCTTCGGCCGCACCTGCTTCATGTAGGTGGTTTCCCGGCGCATGAGCGCGCGGGTGTCCTTGTCCACTGCGATGTTGTCTCGGATCTGCCGCATGGGCTCCACGATCTGCTGCTTGTTCTTCTCGGGGGCCAGCAGCTGCAGGCTCTTCTGCGAGGGCAGCTCCATGTTCACGCTCATGCGGTCGGCCAAATGTCCCAGCTGGTCGATGAGCTCGGGGGAGGTGCCGGGCACGGCCTTGGCGTGGATGTAGCCGCGGAAGCCGTGCTCCTCGCGCAGGATGGAAAGGGTCTGGATCATGAGCTCGGTGGTGTAGTCGGGGCTCTTGATGACGCCCGAGCTGAGGAACAGGCCTTCGATGTAGTTGCGCCGGTAGAACGCGATGGTGAGGTCGGCCAGTTCGCGCGGCTTGAACGCGGCGCGCGGCACCTCGTTCGAGGCGCGGTTGACGCAGTAGGCGCAATCGTAGACGCAGACGTTGGTCATGAGCACCTTCAGCAGCGTGATGCAGCGCCCGTCGGCCGCGAAGCTGTGGCAGCACCCGGCCGCCATCGTGTTGCCCAGCTTGCCTTTCTGCGCGTCGCGGTCGATGCCCGACGAGGTGCAGGCGACGTCGTACTTCGCGGCGTCGGCGAGAACCTCCAGCTTGTCGATCAGTTCCATGCGCACGTCCGTTCGCGAGATCAAATGTTCGTGAGAATATCCGTTCGCCCATGATACGGAAACGGGTGTTCGCTGTCAAGCGAGCGGGCGTCTTTGAAGCGCCTCAGCTTGCCGCCGTTTGCTCCTGCGGCTTCCGCAAACGAAGCTCCCGTTGCCGTCAAGCCGTCAATTTTCTCTTGAACCGCAGGTCAAGATCGCGCGAGGGCCGTCTTCGGCGTTTCGGGTGCGCTACACTGATGAGCCGTGCGACGGCGTTCGCGCGACGCGCGCAGGGCGCGCGCAAAGGCGGAACCGGCTAAGCCCACGTGGCTGCGCGAAGGGCGCATACGGCTCGCCGCCGCAAAGGAAAGGGGAAGGCTGTGTCCGGTTCTCAGAGAGCGCTGAAGACAATCTCTATCCTGCTGATCGCATGGGCGATCGCCCTCATCGCCTTCGGCGCCTTCCTGGCGTTCGGAGCGCAGTCGGGGGCCGTGGCGGGAGATGCCGTAGGCGCCGACGGCGCAGTGGTGGACGCGTCCGCCATGGGCATGGCGCTCGGCATCGGCACGATCGTCGGCGGCGCCATCAACCTCGTCATCGCGCTGCTCGGCCTGCGCGGCGCGAAGAACCCCCGCAAGATCGGCGCATTCTACGCGCTGTGCATCATCGGCGCGGTTCTGGGTTTGATCGGCCTCGGCATGGGCATCGCGCAGGGCACGCTCCCGTGGTCTTCGGTGGTCAGCCTCGCCGTCATCGTGGTGTGCTTCTTCTTGGCGAACTCCATCAAGAAGCAGGCCTAGGCCGGGCTCGGGCCGCTTCGCGGCGGCCCTCGATCGCGCCTGCTCTCGAAACGGAAGCCGGAACGCCCTCTGCGCAAGGCGAAGCTTCTTGCTTGCGCTCTCAAGGGACCGCGTCGGCTGCGCGTCGCTGCTGCGGCGTCGTCGGAGTATACTGATGGCTTTCGGCGATTCTGGGAAAAGGAGCGGGCTGTGTTCTCGGTGCTGTGCGTGGGGGCGGGGGCTTCATCGGCGCCATCGCCCGGTATCTGATGGGCTTCGTGCCGTACGAAGGGGACTTCCCCTTCGCGACGTTCTTGGTGAACTTCATCGGCGCCGTCGCCATCGGCGCGGTGATGGAGGCAGTGTCCGGGCCGGGCATGCCAACGAACGCCGTCCTGTTCTTGAAGACGGGCGTATGCGGCGGATTCACGACGTTCTCTTCGTTCTCGCTCGAGACGGTGAACCTGTTCGAGCGCGGCATGTACGCCACGGCGGGGGCCTACGCCGTCGGCAGCGTGATCGCGTGTTTGGCGGGCGTCGTGCTGGGCCAGGCGATCGTGCGCGCCCTCGTGGGGGCGTTGCAGGGCGCGGAGGGCTGAGCCGTTTCCCCGCATCGCTTTTCAGATCCGCGCTCCTCGACGGCCGCTGCGGGGCGCGTTATTTGGCGCGGGTGGCGTTCGAAGGATCGATCGACATGCTTTGGAAACGCTCTTCCATGTACTGGTTGTCGAAATGCTCGTCGCAGAACTTCCCGATGGCGGATTCGGGGGCGTTGCCGGCCATGCGCTGGTACCAGCAGTCCAGCGAGACGAGCGTCAAGCCGCCGTCGAGGATCATGAGCGCCGCGCAGACGGTCGTTAAGGTGTAGCGCCAGTTCCAGGGGATGATGTTCACCAGCTTGAGCATCCACGGCAAAAGCAGCTTGATCCACACCACGCCCAGAAGGCCCCACATGGCCATGAACATGCCGTTCGTGCGCCCGTCGATGGACAGGAACGTGCCCGTGTAGTCCCAGGCCACGATGCCGAACGCGAACTGCATGAACCAACTGACCGCGTACTCGAACGCGCCTCCGATGACGGCGCTCACCAAAAAGATGAGGACGACGTTCTTGTCGTGGAAGCGGTTCAGGGCCACGGTCATCAGCACGGCGCCGAACCCGTAGATGGGCGAGAACGGGCCGAACAGAAGCCCGGCGCGGTCCTCGTAGTGGCCGGGATCTACCACGAGGACGTGGTACACCGTCTCGATCCCCAAGCCCAGCACGCAGCACACGACGAATATCCAGAACAGGTTGAAGAAGTTGAGGGTGATGTAGCCCTCGCCCGTCTCGTCGCGTCCGAGCGTCCCCTCCTCGGCCTGCTCGCGCAGCTCCATGTCGCGCAGCTTGCGCTGCAGCTCGCGCTCTTCGGCGAGCGAAGGATCCACGTAGGACGCGAGCGCGATGAGCACGACGAGCACCACGCCGTAGGGGATGAGGTCGGGGCTGAGGCCGTTCAGCATCATGTCGCAGAGGATGACGAGGATCAGGATGACGATCATGGCCTCGGCGATCTGGGCGGTGCGCCGGCGCTTGTCGCGCAGCAGGCGGATTCCCAGGATGACGAACATGACGAAGATCGCCGTTATGAGCACGATGTCGACGATGAAGATGACGAGGGCGGCGGTTGACAGCTCGCCGGCGATCGTCCCCTGCTGAAGGGCGAGCGCCATTCCCAAGATGAGCATGACGAGCGCCGGCACGATGGCGACGCCGCTGACGATGCACAGGATGCCGAACACTTTCAGGGGGAGGGGGAGCTTTCGCTTCAAGGGATCGGCTTCGACGGCCTCGTCGCCGTGCGCGGTGCTCTTGTGCGTCGGCATGCTGGAACACTCCTGATCGACTTCGCCAGGCGCCTTGCCGGGCGCTGTGGCTTCGTTGGCAAAACGACACCAGTATAGCGCCTTGCCCCGCGCGCCGATCGTTCGCCGCCCGAAAGCTCCGCCGAATGCAGGAAAAAGGCAGGAGGCGCTTCGCGGGGCCCGCTACCGGTTCGGATCGTCCGGCACGATCTCCTCCACGAACCAGCGCGGCTCTTCGTGGAACAGGTACTTCTCGCGCCCGTTCACCGAGACGAGGTAGCGCATGCCCGTGCCGCCGACGCGCGTCGAGGCCCGCCGCACGGCATCGAGGACGCGGTCGACTTCGAAGGTCCTCCCGTCGCGCCACGTGATCTCGAGCGGCGTGACGCGCCCGTCCGCGTCGATGCGCGCGGTGACGGCCACGTATGTTTTCCTGAATGCCATGGCAAGCAGGAAACCATGGCCCGGCGAGCCGTTCAAGCGCCTGTACCGATCGGTAGGGGCGCGGGTGCCGGTTCGCAAGGTGGCGTCGGCGGGCTCGCGGGCTTCGAACGGCTCTGTGCGCGACGATCTCGGGGAGCTTTGCCGAAGGGAGGGACGGCCTGCGCCAAGGCTTATTCCGACTGCCAGGCCTTGCATGCAGCTGCACCCTGCAGGGAGGTTGAAAGGCCCGGGCGCTCGATGCGCCCGGGCCGGCGTTCCGTGGAGCCAGCGACAGGATTCGAACCTGCAACCCGCAGTTTACAAAACTGCTGCGCTACCGTTGCGCCACGCTGGCACGCGCCATGCGCGCCTGCGTATTGTACGACATCGGCATCGGTTCGTGAAGCGACAGAAGGCGCTCGGCGGCTGAAAACCCTCGATTCCCGCTACGCGGTTCGGCGGTCCGTCTCGGCGCATCCCTCGGGCGATCTCCATTGCCGGCGCGCGTGCTCGACGGCGCGCTTAAACGCGGCTTCCTCGTCGGGGCAGACGCCGATCGCGCGGACGGAGCGGCGCGCTCCTGCGAGGGAGGGGATCTCTACGGGCTCGCGCAAGACGATCCAGCACGGGTCCGCGCCCAGGGAGGCCAGGCTGAGCCGCTCGCGCTTCGGGATGTCGCATGCATCCGAGGCGATGCGCTCGATGCGGTCGAGCGGGATGTCCGCGCAGTTGGCGAATCCCCAGCGCACGGTGAGGACGGCGTCGCCGACGAGCAGGGGGCACAGGACGATCGACCGGGCGATGCCGGCCATCCACGCCATCGCGTAGAGCGAGAGCGCCGACAGGCAGCATGCCGCCGGCACGCTCCATGCGGAGACGAGCAGATGCGCCGCGAGCGTCTCGATGCACAGCGCGCCCATCATGCCTCCCATGAAGCCGAGGCAGCCGCTTCTCCTATGGTAGGCGAACGCGCGAGATCCTTCCGGGACGTCGGGCGCGGTCCGCCATGAGCGCAGTAGGTACCACCAGACGGAAAGCTCTGCGGCAAGGAGCCGGGCCGCGCGCCCGTTGGGGACGAGTTCGAGGCACGTTCGCTCGAACCGGTCGCACGGCCTGCTCGACGCAAGCTTCGCTGCGCGCCAGGCGCGCGCCAGGCGGGCGCCTTCGCGCGCCGCGACGAGGACGTCGACGGCGCCCGCAGCCAAGAGCAAAGGTCCGATCAGCGAAAACGCGTCCGGTTGCGCGATCTGGGCCGATACGAGGCCGCCTGCGTAGATGACGGGGAGCGCGATCAGCGGGGTGAGCTTGCGCGGGCGTACGACCAGCAGGTAGAACGCGGCCGGAACGCATACCATGAGGTCGAACGGTACGGCGACGTTGGATACGGCCGCCTGGGCGCGTGCGGGCGCGCATGCCAGCGCGGCGAGGTCGATGCCGCAGAGCGCTGCGCAGACGGCGATTCCCAGCGCAGCCTGCGCAGCGCCCCGCGGGCGGCCCGCTTACGGATTCAAGGTGTTCTCCGGGGCCATGCATCCTCCGATCGTCGTGGCTTCGCCTGAGCGTAAACCATGACGCAGCGTCGGAGTCAACGGCCCCGACGGGCCATCGTTCACCCTTTGCCGGTTGACGTGCGAGGGCGGATGTCAACCGCCGCTCGCTTGCGACGCCTGAAGGGACTGTCCATACTTAAGGGAAGCGCGGTCGGGAGGAGGCGGCGATGGAGGGCATGGGCGGCAGAGGCAAGCGTTCGGGTCGAATGCCGGAGCGGGGGACCGATTCGGACGTGCTGCTGGTCGAGCGCCTCTCGTTTCGCTATGCCGCGCTCAAAGTGTTCGACGACGCGGGCTTCTCCCTTGCCGCGGGCGAGGTCGCGTTCCTGACGGGCCCGAACGGTGCGGGCAAATCCACGCTGCTGCGCTGCCTCGCGGGTTGGGAGCCTGCGGACGAGGGCTCGTTCGCCGTATGCGGCAAGACGTTCGACGGGACCGACCGCGCGCTGCGGGCGCTCGTGGCCTACGTTCCCGACGCCCCGGCGTTCTACGACGACCTCACGGCCGACGAGCATGTCCGTTTCGTCATGCGGGCGAACCGCGTGCCGGCAGGGGATGGGCGGGCGGCGCGGCTCATGGAGTCGTTCGGGCTCGCGGACCGCGGCGGCCTGTACCCGTCGTCGTATTCGCGCGGCATGCGGCAGAAGCTGGCGCTCGTGCTGGCGCTCGCCATGCGGCCTCGGCTGCTGCTGCTCGACGAGCCGTACGGCCCGCTGGATCCCGTGGCGTCCGCCGTGCTGAGCAGGCTCGTCGCAGCAGCGTGCGCGGAGGGCGCCGCCGCCGTCATAAGCTGCCACCACGACGTGCCCGAATTGGAGCCCGACCTGCTGCTGCATCTGGAGGATGGGCGGCTCTCGGCCGTTCGCGCGGAGGACGCGAGCGCTCCTTTTGCCTGGGCCGGGAAGCGGGGCTGATCGATGCTGCGCGATCTGGTCCTCGTGCTGCTCCTCGACGTTCGCCACGGCCGAACGGCATTCGTGCGCCTCTCCCACATGGTCGGCACGGACGTGCTGGGGGACCGCGGCGTGCTCGATCGGTCGTACCAGGCCTACATCGTGCTGATCTTCGGCGCATGGCTCGCGCTCGTGTGGGCGCTGCTGCTCGAGGCGGCCTCCACGCTGTTCGGGGCACTCGAGGCGGCCTCGGCGGAGCTGGCGTGCCGTGCGCTGCTCCTGCTGCCGGCGGCCGCCTTCGCGCGCGCCGCGGCGCGGGGCATGCGGGCCCCGGTGATCAAGCTCTCCCATCCCGACATCGCCTACGTGGCCTCGAGCCGCGTGCGCACGGACGCGCTCGCGGCGGCCGGCTTCGCGAAGGACGTGCTGCTGGCGGCTCTCGTCGGAGGGATGGCCGGGTATCTGGCGGGATTCGGGTTGCTCGATTGCCCGGGCGTCCTCGCTTCGCCCCTCGACGCCGCTGCGCTGGCCGCGGCCTCGCTCGCCGCTGCAAGCGCGGCAGGGCAGCTCGTCGGGATCGTGCGGCTCTCGATCTTCCGGCCGCACGACCGGGCCGGGCGCGCCGGAGGGTGGCTGGCCGCGGCCTTGCTCGCCGCGGCTGCGGTTGCCGTGACGCTCGCCGCGTGCCTTCCGGCGGCGTTTGCTGATCCGTTCGCGCTCGTGGGCCCGCATGCGTCGGCGGGGGAGTGCGCGGTCCTCGCCGCCGCCGTCCTGGCCTCGGCCGCCGTCGTGCTCGCGCGTGCGCGGCGCATCGACATGGCGGCGGTGATCGCGGGCAACGCCCTGCATGCCGACCTTCAGCCGTTCGGCCCGCTTTCCCCGCTCGATTCGCGAACGGTGGAAGAGCATCGGCGCCGGCTGAAGGCCGCGAGGCGCCGTCCCCGCTTCCGCATGCCGGCCGCATCGGGCAGAAGGGCGCTCGTCTCGCGCGCCGCGCTGTCGCATGCGCGGCAGTGCGACGGGTTGCCGGCGCTCGCCCTGCACGGCCTGTGCGCGGTGCCTCTCGGCGCCTGCGCGATCTTGGGCGTGGGCGGGCCCGCGATGTACGTGTTCTGGCTCCAGGTTCTCGTCATGATGCCGCAGGGCGTTCGCGAGGCGACGCGCGCGTTCCGGGACGACATGCACAACCGCCTGGTGCGCGACAGGCTGCCGTTCGGCACGCTGGAGCTGCTCGCGCTCGACGGCCTGCCTGCGTTCGCGCTCACCTCGGCGCTGGGATGCATCTCGCTCGCCTTCCTGATGCCGGGCGCGTCGCCTGTCCTCGTCGTCGCGTCGGCCATCCTCGTCAACGCGTGCTCCATGCTCAGCTGCGGCCTGGACGCGGTTCGCCTGTTCCCCCGCGGCCCGCGCGCATGCTACGAATACGGGGCGATCCTGCTTGCGGGCGTCTCCTTCGCGCTCTCGCTGTTCGCGCCTCTCTGGGCCGTGCTCGCTGTCGTCGCGCTCACATGCGCCGGCATCGCCGCGGTCGTCCATCGCGGCCCGGAGTGCGCTCGCTGAAGCGCCTTTCCCGGCTGCATCCTGGTTCGCTGCGGCGCTTTGGCGGCCCGAGAGGGCGGCATCGGTTGCATTTGCGTTGCCCATCCTCAACGAAAAGATTCAGGTAGTTCACTTCTTCGTGTCTGGGGGGTATGTTGTCGCGGTTTCCGCGTGTATTGCAGGAGGCTGTATGATAAGATTGCGATGCGAGGGTCGTTGTTCTTCCACAAAAAAACATGGTTGGGGGTCGGACGTATGAATCTTTCTCAACTGTATTACTTCCGCAAGCTTGCAGAGGTGGAGCATTACGGCAAGGCATCAGAAGAGTTGTTCATCACGCAGCCGTCCCTGTCGAACTCCATCGGCAATCTGGAAAAGGAGCTGGGCGTCCGCCTGTTCGAGCGCGTGGGCCGCAACGTGAGGCTCACGTCGTACGGAGCCGAGTTCAACGAGCATATCTGCCTCGCGTTGAACGAGGTGGACAAAGCGGTCAACCTCATGAAGCTGTACAGCAGCGGCCTGAGCGGGCAGATCCGCATTGGAACCGTCATCTCCATCCAGCGCAACTTCCTGCCTCGGCTTCTGAACGCGTTTCGCGAGGAGTTCGGCGACGGCATCGTGTTCGACATCCATCAGGATACGACGTACGGGTGCATCAAGGGCCTCCGAGACGGGAAGTTCGACGTCGCGTTCTGCGGGAAGATGCGCGACGAGCAGGGCATAGTCTACACGCCCATGCTGGCCCAGAACCTGGTCATCGGCGTGGACTCATCCCATGAGCTGGCGCAGCGCGAGTCGGTGTCCCTCAAGGACCTCAGGGGGTACTCGCTCGTCTCGTACCGCAACGAGTCGTACGTGAGGGCTATCCTCGACGGCCTGTTCCACCGCGCGGGCCTGTCGGTCAAGCAGGGATTCAACGACGAGATCAGCGCGGCGTCGCTCGTGGTCGCCGAAAAGACGGTCGTGGCCATCATGCTCAACACGCTGGACGACGGTTTCAGCGAAGGCTTCGTGAGCGTGCCCATCGAAGAGACCCTGGAGCCGTTCCACGTCATCTACCTTGCGCACAAGGAAAACGTTTCCAGCAGCTCCGCCGCCGACCAACTCATCGAGTTCGCGGGCCAGTTTTCGGAATATCCCGACGGCATCGTCAGCTTGGAAGACAGCATCGAGCCTCCCGAGCACTGATCCGCCCTCCCTTCCAAGCAGATCCGATCTTCGAAGCTCGCGACGGCTCCGGCCCGTCGGATGCCCGCGCGGGCAGCCATGCCCCGCTCGTTCACGGCAGAGGTGCAGGGCGCCCTCCCTTCCGCCCGCCCACGGGCGGCCGCTCCGGCTTCCGCGCGCGATGCGTCGGATCGCCGACGCTCCGCACTCCCGGACGGGTGGTGCCGTGCGCTGCCGCGTGCGACGCGCTCCTTCCCGGCCTTCGGGGCCGCGGATCGATATTCCTAAAAACGAGGAAACGGGAAATCTATTTGCATAATGAATGCACCGTCCTATTATTCACGCTGATGAACGTGCATTATTTCTTATGTCTATGATTCGTTTATCGAACGTCAATTAGACGGCAAAGGCTTGGCAATCCATAATGTGGAGCAGAAACTTAGTTTCGGTTTTGAGATTTGACCTGCGGATTCCCCGAGGGTCTGCAGGTTGAAGGCAATCAACGGGAGTAGTCGAAGGAAGGTCGCATTATGGGAAAGAATTGGTTTTCTAAGGACCCCAAGGAACAGCTCGCTGGCAAGACCGCCATTATCATGGGCGGCGGCTCCGGCATCGGCAAGGCCACGGCCGAGCAGTTCGCCGCTGCAGGCGCGAACCTCATGATCTGCGGCGTGCCCGAGCAGATCTGCCTTGACACTGCCGAGGAGCTGCGCGCGGAAGGCGCCAACGCCATCGGCATGCTGTGCGACGGCACCAAGGCCGACATGGTCCAGGCCATGATCGACAAGACCCTCGAGGAATTCGGCAGCATCGACATCCTCGTCTCCACCGCCGGTATCTCCCTGCCCCGCATGAACTCCATCGACGTCACCGAAGCCGATTGGGACAAGATCTTCGCCGTCAACCTGAAGGCGAACTTCTTCCTGGCCACCGCGGTCGCCCGCGTCATGAAGGACAACCCCGACGGCGGCAAGATGGTCATCATCTCCTCCCAGCGCGGCATCTCCGCCATGGAGAACATCGCTCCGTACAGCATCACGAAGGCCGCCGTCATGGGCATGGTCCGCTCGCTGGCGGTCGACTTCGCCCAGTTCGGCATCCAGGTCAACGGCATCGCTCCCGGCTATGTCATGACCCCGATGGTGGAAAAGGTGTTCGCCGACAACCCGGCCCAGCAGGAGTACGTGTACAGCCGCACGCCTTCGAAGGTGAAGATGGGCTCTCTGCAGGAAATGGCCGAGGCCATCTACTTCCTCTGCTCTCCTGTTACCACCTACACCACCGGTCAGACGCTGATCCTCGACGGCGGCTGGTCCATCCAGTAGCGACGAACGCGTGTGCCCCGGGCCGACGGGCCCAGGGCGCACGCAGGCTTTCATTTCACTCGGTTCTTTTCGAAAGGGGTACCAATGGAAGGCAAGATGAACGCAGTCTACATGAACAAGCCCGAGGCCGGCGCTTGGGAGTACGTTGAAGATGCGCCGATTCCCCAGATCAAGGACGACGAAGTCCTGATGGAGATCAAGGCTGCCGGCATTTGCGGCACCGACCACTCCCTGTACCACTGGAACGAGGCCATCGCCAATTCCTACAACATCCAGTGGCCCGCCATCTTCGGCCATGAGTTCTCCGGCGTCATCGCCGAAGTGGGCAAGAACGCCCCCGAGAACCTCAAGGTGGGCATGCGCGTGACCGCCAACCCCATCCTGTTCGACAACACCTGCGGCTACTGCGATCGCGGCCAGGTGAATATCTGCGACAACCGTCCGTTCTACGGCACCGACCTGCCGGGCGCGTTCGCGAAGTACATGGCCATCCGCGCCAGCAACGTCATCCCGATGCCGGACGAGGTCTCCTTCGTCCAGGGCGCTCTGCTCGAGCCTTTGTGCGTGGCCCTCAACGCCGTCGACCGCGTCGACCCGCAGCTGGGCGAGACCGCCGTCGTCATGGGCCCCGGCGCCATCGGCCTTCTGATGGTGGCCGTGCTCAAGCAGGCCCGCGGCATCAACAAGGTCATCGTCACCGGCCTGGCCAACGACGCCAAGCGCCTGAAGGTTGCCGAGCAGCTGGGCGCCATCACGGTGAACGGCTCCGAGTGCGACGTCATCGAGACGGTGAAGGAACTGACGGGCGGCAAGGGCCCCGAGATGATCTTCGACGCGGCCGGTCACTGGACCGTCGTCGAGCAGGCTGTGGAAATGGTGGCCAAGAACGGCCGCATTGGCGTCACGGGTCTGCCGGCGAAGCCCTCCAGCATCCCGATGACCACCATCGCCATGCGTCAGATCACCATCATCGGCAACCGCGCCTACGAGCGCAAGAACTGGCGCCAGGCTCTGAGCCTGCTGGCCAACGGCCTGGACGTCAGCCTCGTTTCCAACTTCGTGCTCCCGCTGAGCGATTGGAAGAAGGGCATGGATCTCGTCGACGCCGGCGAGGGCCTGCGCGTCATCCTCGAGCCGTAAGGCATCGCTTCTAGAGGAGTCCCATTGGGGATAAGCAAGGCCCCGGTTCGAAAAAACCGGGGCCTTCTTTCTAAAACCGCACCTCCAAGGAGGCCTTGGAGGGCAATCGGGAAAGGAATAAGGCATGAGTGGTTTGGAAGGGACTATCGTAGTCGACCTCACGCAGTACGCCGCCGGCCCTGCCGCGAGCCGTCTGCTCGGAGAAATGGGCGCGACCGTCATCAAGGTCGAGCCGTTCACGGGCGACGAGCAGCGCACCCAGGGCATGGCGTGGGGCATGAACTACAAGAGCGAATTCGACGACGTCGCCTATGACTGCGGCTCGTTCAACAAGGAATGGACCGCCATCGACTGCAAGAACCCCGAGGGCAACGAGGTCATGATGAACCTCCTGTCCAAGGCGGACATCTTCGTCACCTCCTTGCGCGACGGCGCCCTGAAGCGCCTGGGCCTGGACTACGAGACCCTGCACGAGAAGTTCCCCAAGCTGGTGTGGGCGCAGAACCGCGGCTACGGCGAGCACGGCCCCATGAAGGACGCGAAGGGCTTCGACGCCACGTCGTTCGCCGCCCGTTCCGGCTTCGTGAGCGCCATCCCGCAGAACAACGAGCACTACGAGCCGGGCAACTCGCCCATCGCCTTCGGCGACTGGAACACCGGCTGCGCGCTGACCGCCGGCATCCTGGGCGCGTACGCGGGCGCTCTGAGGTCCGGCATCGGCGACAAGGTGACCACGAGCCTGTACCACGTGGGCACGTGGGGCATGACCTGCGCGCTCATCGCCGAGCAGCAGGGCTGCAAGCATCCCAAGGACCGCATGGAGGCCAAGTGCCCCACCAACAACTCCTACGTGTCCGAGGACGGCGTGTGGTTCCTCATGTGCTTCGGCAACTACAACAAGTACTGCCAGCTGGTGTTCGACACCATCGAGATGGATCCGAAGTACTACACCGATCCCGAGTACAACACGCTTGAGGCCCTTGCCGAGAACGGCAAGTACACCGAGGTCGACGCCGCCATCCACCAGGCATGCAAGAAGTTCCCCTTCGCCGAGTTGGAGAAGCGCTTCCGCGAGAACGACATCCCCTTCGAGAAGATCCAGACCGTCGCCGACGTGCTGGCCGACGAAGAGGCCTTCGCGAACGACCAGCTGCGCCGCATCAAGTACGAGAAGCAGGGCCCCACGAGCGAGTTCACCGAGAACGACGACTACATCGTCACCACGCCGCCGTTCCGCCTGGCGTCCATCGGCGATCCGGTGCTCCATCGCTCCCGCCCGGTTGGGTACGACACGCGCAAGATCCTGAAGGAAATCGGCGGCTACAGCGACGCCGACGTTGACAAGCTGGCCGCCGACGGCGCCGTGCTCGAGTACGCGGGCGAGCCCTTGCCCGAGTCGGTGCTCGAGCCGAGCTACGGCCCGAACTCCAAGAAGAACTAGGTGAGGTGCACTATGGCGAAGAACACCCCGTTTTCCAAGCTGACCGTCCTCGACTTCTCCCGCTACCTGCCCGGCGGCTATGCCACGCAGGTGCTGGCCGACCTGGGCGCGACGGTGATCAAGGTTGAGGACACCGGTCTCGGCGACTTCATGCGCCACGACTATCCCACGATGGGCGGCGGCATCTCCTACTACGTCACCGCGCTCGGCCGCAACAAGAAGTCCGTGTCGCTGAACCTGAAGGACTCCGAGGTGGTCGACTGGTTCCTGAAGATGGCCGCCGAAGCCGACGTCATCGTGGAGAGCTTCCGTCCCGGCGTCACCAAGAAGCTGGGCATCGACTACGATTCGGTGAAGGCCATCAACCCGGGCATCGTCTATTGCTCCATCTCGGGCTACGGCGCCGACGATCCCCGCTCGAAGAAGGCCCAGCATGACCTGAACATGCAGGCCACGAGCGGCTATCTCTCCGTCAACCACGGCTCCATGTCGCCGTTGCACCTGTGCGACCTCTCGTCCGGCATGGTGGCCGGCCAGGCCATGCTCGCGGCGCTGTACGCCCGCGAGGTGACGGGGGAGGGCTCCTACATCGACACCTCCATGTTCGACTGCTTCGTGTGGTGGAACTCCCTGCTGGACTCCCGCTGGTGCTTCAACGGCGGCGAGTGCAAGCGCGAGGACCTCGAGTACCCCTCGACGGCCTACAACGTGTACGAAACCGCCGACGGCGGCAAGCTGGCCCTCGGCATGGTGGAAGCCAAGTTCTGGGAGCCGTTCTGCGACGCCATCGGCCATCCCGAGATCAAGCCGACGGGGCTCATGCGCGAATGGGAGGCTCCCGAAGCCTTCGAGGTCGTGCGCGAGGCCATCAAGGGCAAGACGACTGCCGAGTGGATGGAATGGCTCGAGGACAAGGACTTCTGCATCGCCAAGGTGAATTCGAAGACCGAGGCCGTCGAGCAGATCACGCGCGAGAACCCCGAGGCGCTCGCCTGGGTCGAGTTCCCCCGCGTGGGCCGTGTGCTCCAGACGGGCCTGCCGCATCACATCTCCACCATCCCGGTTGAGATTTCCGAGTTCGAGGAAGTGTCGCCGCTCGGCGCCGACACCGCCGAGTACCTCAAGAAGGTCGGCGCCGACGATGCCACGATCGCCCGTCTCAAGGAGAGCGGTTCCATCCGCTTGGGCGACGACATCGAGCCGGAAGAGGATCGCGCTCCGATCGCACCTCGATAATACGCTGTAAGCGTCCGATTGCCCGCCTGGTCGCGATGGGGGTCGTGCCGGGCGGGTCGTCGGGCCTTGCAATCGCTGCAAGCGCCCAGCGTCCGCTCGGCTGCGATGGGGGTCGTGCCGGGCGGACCGGGCCTTGCAAGCGTGGGGAGGGGAGTTCGACGGCGGCCATGCGGCCGCCGTCGCCTATTTCAAGGCAATCTCCATGCTTTGTTCGATTGACGCAGCGCGCTTGAAATGCGAACATTAGTTCTTGTTACAAGGCGCAGCAGCTGCTGGTCGATCGAGGAGGCGCAATGCGGCGTTTGGAGCGCATCATCCTGCATAGCGACATGAACTCCTTCTACGCCAGCGTGGAGCAGGCCGAGCGGCCCGAGCTGCGCGGCAGGCCCGTGGTGGTGGCGGGCAAGGAGGAGCTGCGCCACGGCATCGTGCTCACGAAGAGCCGAGAGGCGAAGGCCTACGGCATCAAGACGGCCGAAACGCTTTGGGAGGCGCGCCGGAAATGCCCTGACGTGGTGGTGCTGCCGCCGCGCTATCGACTGTATCGCCGGTACGCGGAGATGGCGCGCGAGATATACAACCAGTACACCGACCTGGTAGAGCCCTTCGGCCTGGACGAGAGCTGGCTCGACATCACCGGATCGGTGTGGCGGCACGGCTGGGACGCCTACGAGGTTGCCAGCGAGATCAGCGGCCGCATGAAGGACGAGCTGGGGTGCACGGTGTCCGTCGGGGTGAGCTGGAACAAAGTGTTCGCGAAGTTCGGCAGCGACTACGAGAAGCCCGATGCCGTCACCGTCGTAGACCGGGCGAACTACCGCGACCTCGTATGGCCGGCGCCGGTGCGCGAGCTTTTGTACGTGGGGCCGGCCACCGAGCGCAAGCTGCACGGGTCGAACATCCATACCATCGGGGAGCTGGCGCATGCCACAGACGCCTACCTGCAGCGGCGGTTCGGCAAGATCGGCTTCGAGCTGCGCCGGTACGCCCGCGGCGAAGATGACACGCCGGTCAAGGCGTACGATCCCGAATCACGCGACGTGGAGCGCGCCGTCAAGAGCTACGGCAACGGCCTGACCGCTCCGCACGACATCGTGTGCGAGGCCGACGCGAAGGCGCTCATCTGGCTTTTGGCCGAATCGGTGGCGCAGCGCCTGCGCGAAGACGGCGTGCGCGCCCGCACCGTGGGCATCGGCGTGCGCAGCGGCATCGACCTATCCGGCTACGGGCGGCAGGCGAAGCTGCGCGCGCCCACGGCCGCCACCATCGAGATCGCACGGGCGGCATGGGGGCTTCTGCGCGCCAACGAGAAGCTGGACGAGGAGCATCCGGTGCGGGCGCTGCACGTGCGCGCCTCCGGCCTCTCGTCCATGCAGGAACCGGTGCAGCTGGCGCTGCTCGACGACGGCCGCGCGCATCGGGAGGATCTGGACTTCGCCATCGACGACCTGCGGCGGCGCTACGGCAACACCTGCGTCGTGCGCGGGGCCGAGCTGGTGGACGACGCACTGGCCGGCACCGACATCAAGGACGAGAACACCGTGCATCCCGTCGGATGGCTCGGCTGACGCACGTCTCGCCCGATCGGCCGGGCGCTGCGGCCCCGACCCCTTCGTCGGCCCGCGGCGCCGCCCGTCGGCGCGAGGGGTCGACGGAAGGAGGGGCGAATGCGGGGCATCCGAAGCCGGCGCAAGCGCTACGTGGAGGTGGTCGCGCACTGCTTCGAGGATGGCAGGCTGGTGCCGCTGTCCGTCGCGTGGGACGATGGGCGCGTGTTCGGGATCGACCGCATCCTGGACGTCCGCCGTGCCGCCTCGCTCAAGGTGGGGGGCGTGGGCACCCGCTTCATCGTGTGCATCGGGCATCGCACCACGAATCTGTTCTTCGAGGATCCGCGCTGGTTCGTGGAGGAGATCGTGCCTGAAGGAGCGCCCGTCGCATTGGACGGCTCCTGGGACGAGCGCGAGATGGGCGCGTGGGAGGAACGCCGAAGCGCAGGAGCGGCTTCCAAGGAGCTTCTGCGAGGGGGCGGTCGTTCGGGTAGAATGGGGCTGACGAGAAAGGACCCCGCATGAGCGGATCTGTGGATATAGCGGCGCCTGGCGAGCGGGCGGACGATCTGGTGGCGGCGCTGGCCGCCGTTTGGGAGGCATCGGTGCGGGCGACGCATGCGTTCCTGACGGAGGAGGACATCGTGGCGCTGCGCCCCGAGGCGCGCGCGGGGATCGCGGGCGTGGACGTGCTCGAAGTCGCGCGCCTGGACGGCGAGCCGTGCGGGTTCTCGGGCGTGCAGGATGGCAAGCTGGAGATGCTGTTCGTGGCGCCCGCGGCGCGCGGCTGCGGCGTGGGCAAGGCGCTGCTGGCCCGGGCGATCGCGCTGCACGGCGCGACGGAGTTGGACGTGAACGAGCAGAACCCGCAGGCCGTCGGCTTCTACGAGCACGAGGGCTTCGCCGTGGCGGGCCGGTCGGCCGTCGACGACGCCGGCCGGCCGTTTCCGCTGCTGCATATGCGGCTGGCGCGCGGGAGCGAGGGGCGGGAGAGATGAGCGACGTCGAGCGTTTGTGGGAGGCCCTGGCCGAGCGGGACCACAAGCGGGCGCACGCGGCGTTCCTCGAACTTGAAGAGCTCGCTTCGCAAGATCCTGCGGTGTACGGGCGGTTCGACGAGCTCGTGGGCATGCTGGGCGCAGACAGCTCGTATGCGCGCACGCGCGGGTTCCTGCTTATCGTCGCGTGTGCCGTGCACGACGAGGAAGGGCGCATCGAAGCGGCGTTCGACCGCATGGAGGAGCTTTTGCACGACGCGAAGCCCACGGCGGTGCGCCAGTGCGTGCAGGCGTTGCCGCATCTGGTGGAAACGAAGCCGAACATGGCCGACCGGGTGACGGCGGCGCTGGAGTCCGTCGATCCGGGCGCCTACCGCGACAGCATGGCGCCCCTTGTTGCAGCCGACGTCGCCCGTGCGCTCGAAGAGATTCGCCGAGGAGTGGAAGGTGGCGGGGAAGATGGACGATAACGCATGCGCCCGAGCGCTCATGGCGTCGGGAGATTGGTTCGACGCGGCCGATCCGACGCTTGAAGAGGATCGCGTTCGCGCCCGCGCGACCACGTTGCGCTTCAACACCGATGCGACTCTGGATGAAGCGGGGCGCATGGAGCTTTTGCGCGGGCTGTTCGGCGCCGTGGGCGAGGGATCCGCGGTGATGCCGGGCGTCCAGGCAGACTACGGATTCGGGATATTCATAGGCAGGAACTGCTTCTTCAACTACAACTGCACGTTCTTGGATGGCGCGCCCATCGTGTTCGGCGACGACGTGTGGGTGGGCCCGGGCTGCCAGTTCGTCACGCCGCTCCACCCGCTGCTCGGCCGCGAGCGCGCCATCCGCGTGGGCGGGGACGGCGCGCCGCACCTGTGGGAGCGCAACCTTCCCATCACGGTGGGAAACGATGTGTGGATAGCGGCCGGCGTCACGGTGAATCCGGGCGTGACCATAGGAGACGGCGCGGTCATCGGGTCGGGCAGCGTGGTGGTGAAGGACGTCCCGCCGCGGACGGTCGCTTTCGGCAATCCGTGCCGGCCGGTGCGCGAGATAACCGATGCCGACTCCATCGGCGCGGCTGCGGAAGTGGGCGTCCGCCTATGACGCCGGCGAACGCTGGAAAGGGCGGGGCTTCGGCATCCGCTCCTCCCGTTCCCGCCCGCCCGAGCATTCCTGAGCTGCTTGTGCGCGTCGGATCGCTCTCGTCGTGGATCGCCGACGAAAACGACGGCGATCCGGCGGGCGCCCACCTTCACGTGACGGGGTGTGCGGAATCGGAGGTTGACTTCGCCCTGATCGAGCTGGCCGAATCGCGCGTCGAGGGCTGCGCGTGCTCCTCGTGCGACTTCTCCCGCGGGACGTTCGCCGACGTGGCCTTCTCGAACTGCGATTTTTCGAACTGCGACTTCTCCGAGGCCAGCTTCACGCGCTGCACGTTCGCGTCGTGCAAGCTCACCGGCGCGAACTTCACCGAAGCGGTGCTGCGTATCGTGGACGTGCGCGACTCGTCGTGCGCGTACGCCTGGTTCACGAAGGTCCGCCTGGACGATGTCGCCGTGCGTACGACCGATTTCTCCCATGCCGACCTCTCCGAGGCGCGGTTGCGCCGCGTCGCTTTCGACGATGCGCGCTTCGCCGGCACGAGCTTCTTCCGCACGAGCCTGGCCGGGGTGGACTTGTCCACGTGCCAGCTGTCCGACATCGTGCTTTCCGACGCCATGGGCGAGCTGCGCGGCTGCTCGATGGACCTGTTCCAGGCCGCCGGCATCGCGCGCCGGCTGGGCGTGGTCATCAAGGAGTGAGGACGCGCGCGGATCGCGCCGCTCGGGACTCCGCCGCCTGCGGGGTTCCCGCGTCCTGTTCGCGGGCGGCTCAGCTCATCGGCGTTTTCGGGTCTTCCAGTTCTTTGACCTTGGCGCGCGCGTCCATGATGCCGTCGCGCACGGCGCGGCGCACGATGAAGTAGAGGGCGCATGCGATGAACAGAAAGAAGACCAGGTACACAAGCAGCGCGATCAGCCTTGCGAACGAACTTCCCAGCAGCATGGCATCCGCCTTTCGTCGGTGACGGTGCCATCATAGCACCGGAGCAGCTGGGCCTCCGTGCTATACTCGCCTGTGGACGCGATTCGAAGGAAACGGGCGAGGGAGCTGCATGGAGCACGGGTTTTTGCCGATCAGCCGCCAGGACATGCTCGATCGCGGTTGGGAGCAGGTTGATTTCGCGTACGTGTCGGGCGACGCGTACGTCGACCATCCCTCGTTTGGGGCGGCCATCATCACGCGCCTCTTGGAGGCGAACGGCTACAAGGTGGGCGTCATCGCCCAGCCCGACTGGACCGACGAGCGCAGCATCGCCGTGTTCGGCGAGCCGCGGCTGGGGTTCCTCGTGTCGTCGGGCAACATGGATTCCATGGTGAACCACTACACGGTGTCGAAGAAGCGCCGCAAGGCCGACGCCTATTCGCCGGGCGGAGCGGCGGGCAAGCGTCCCAACCACGCCGCGGTTGTCTACGCCAACCTGATCCGCCGCACGTACAAGGAAACGCCCATCATCCTGGGCGGCATCGAGGCGAGCCTGCGGCGGCTCGCGCACTACGACTACTGGTCCGACAAGCTGAAGCGCTCTATCCTGCTCGATTCAGGCGCCGACCTGATATCCTACGGCATGGGCGAGCGCTCCATCGTCGAGATAGCTGATGCGCTGGACAGCGGCCTGGGCATCCGGGACCTCACGTTCATCGACGGCACGGCGTACCGGGCATCGTCGTTGGAGCACGTCTACGATGCCGAGGTGCTGCCTTCGTTCGACGAGCTGAAGGCCGATCGGCTGAACTATGCGAGAAGCTTCGCCGTCCAGTACCGCAATTCGGATCCCGTCACGGGCGGGCGGCTGGTCGAGCCGTACTCCGACCATGAGTTCGTCGTGCAGAACCCGCCTGCGCGGCCTCTGACCCAAGAGGAGATGGACGCGGTGTACGCCCTGCCGTACATGCGCGCCTGCCATCCTGCCTACGAGAAGGACGGCGGCGTGCCGGCCATCGCCGAGGTGAAGTTCAGCCTGGCCAGCAACCGCGGCTGCTTCGGGGAGTGTTCGTTCTGCGCGCTGACGTTCCATCAGGGGCGCATCGTGCAGACGCGCAGCCACGAGTCCCTGGTGCGCGAGGCGCGCCTCATCGCGGCCGACCCGGACTTCAAAGGCTACATCCACGACGTGGGCGGCCCTACCGCGAACTTCCGCGCTCCTGCATGCGCGAAGCAGGCGAAGCGCGGCGCGTGCCCGAACAAGCGCTGCCTGTTCCCCGGGCCCTGCAAGCAGCTCGACGCCGACCATGGCGACTACCTGGAGCTGCTGCGGTCGCTGCGGAAGCTTCCCGGCGTGAAGAAGGTGTTCGTGCGCTCGGGCATCCGCTTCGACTACGTGCTGGCCGACGGCGCCCACGGCGCCGAGTTCATCCGCGAGCTGTGCGAGCACCACGTGAGCGGGCAGTTGAAGGTGGCGCCCGAGCACGTGTCCGACGCGGTGCTGGGGATCATGGGCAAGCCGGAGAGCGGGGTGTACCGGCGGTTCGTGCGCGCTTACGAGCGCGCCAACGAGGAGCTGGGCAAGAAGCAGTACCTCGTGCCGTACCTGATGTCGTCGCATCCGGGGTCGACGCTGGCCGAGGCGGTGGAGCTGGCGGAGTACTGCCGCGATTTGGGCTACAACCCCGAGCAGGTGCAGGACTTCTACCCCACGCCCTCCACCATGTCCACTGTCATGTACGCGACCGGCGTCGACCCGCGCACCATGCAGCCCGTCTACGTCCCGAAGAGTCCGCACGAGAAGGCCCTCCAGCGTGCGCTCATCCAGTACCGCGATCCGAAGAACCGCGACCTGGTGCTGGAGGCGCTGCGCAAAGCCGGCCGGATGGATCTGGTGGGGTACGGGCCGAAGTGCCTCGTGCGTCCGAAGAAGGCCAAGGACGCGAAGGGCGCCGCCCCGCGCGCATCGCAGCAGAAGGGCGGCAAGCCGGCGAAGCGGTCCGGATCTTCGAACCGGCCGAAGCTGGCGAAGCCGGCCAAGCCGGCCAAGCCGCCCAAGCCTGCGAGGCCGCCCAAGCCGACGCGAGGGAGCGGGCCGCGCCCGCGGTAAGGCGAAGATCGCGGCGCGTTCCCTGCCGGCCTGCGCGCCCTGCTACCGCCGATGTTCTTTGCACACCTGCTCCATGGCGTCCAGGAACACCTGCGTCTGCTTGTTGGGCATCGAGGCGCGCCAGACGAGCCCCTGGTGCGCCTCGAAGCGCGGGGTGAAGGGCACGAAGCGAAGGTCGCTGTCGACGCCCAGATCGAACAGCCCTTCGTAGGTGAGCATGCAGCACATGCCCTGGCGCACCAGGTGCTTGGCATTCGTGAGCAGGTTGAACGTGGCGACGACGTTCATCCGGTCGAGCGCGTCGCCCGCCCAGTCGCGCAGGGTTCCCGAAAGCGCTTGGCGCGAGGCGACGATGTTCCGGCCCGCCAGGTCGGCGGGGGATATGCCGTCGAGCCGTCCCACGTCGCTGTCGCGCCGGGCCACTGCTCCCCACACGTCCGCAACCGGCAGCGACATCGTGTTCATCTTGGCATGGTCGCGCATCTCGCATTCCAGCAGCACGTCGTAGAATCCCCGCACCAGGCCGTCCTTCAATTCCGCCGTAGTGCCGCTGTAAACGGCGAAGTCGATGGCGGGGTAGCTCCGCCGCACGTCGTCCATGGCCTGCGCCACGAGCGCCATCGCCTGGGATTCGCCTGCCCCGATGTGCACGGTGCCGCTGACGGACCGCTCTGGCGGAAGCATGTCGTCTTCGGCCTTGTGCGCCAGTTCCACGATGGACTCGGCGTAGCGGTACAGGACGGTGCCCTGGTCGGTCAGCTCGACGCCTTTGGGCCCGCGCGTGTACAGCTCGCGTCCGAACTCCTTCTCCAGCGACGACAGCTGGCGCGAGAGCGTCGGCTGGGTGACGTGCAGGGCCTTGGCCGCGTTCGAGATGTTGCCTTCGCGCGCGACAGCGAGGAAGTACTCGAGGGTTCTCAGTTCCATGCCAATCTCCCATCCGGCTTTTGATCGGGCCGTGCGTTGCGTCGGAGGGACGACGCCCCGTTTCGGCAAGCCATACAAAACATGCATAGAGAACATTTCACTATAGGCATTTTCAATATTCTAGCAGCGGTCATACCATCGGGGCTAGAGAGAAACCTCGCAGGACGAGAAGAAGGGGGAGCGTATGGCTTTGCTCGAAAAAAACCTGAAGCGACGCGATTTCCTGAAGGGGACGGCGGCGGCTGTGGCTGCCGCGACGGCCTTCGGGCTGTCCGGTTGCGCCACGGGTTCGCACGCGGACGGCGGCGGCGACGGCGCGCATGTCGTGGCGTCCGACACGAGCATCCTGGGCGGGGAGGGCGAGTGGGTTCCCATCCACTGCCACCAGAACTGCAACCAGATGTGCCAGAACATGGGCTACGTGGTGGACGGCGTGGTGGTGCGCCAGAAGACCGACGACAGTCGCGAGGACAGCTTCGACTGCCCGCAGCAGCGCGGCTGCCTGCGCGGGCGCTCTTTGCGCCAGCAGGTGTACAACGCCGACCGCATCAAGTATCCCATGAAGCGCAAGAACTGGCAGCCGGGCGGCGGAGAGAACGCCCACGGCGAGCTGCGCGGCAAGGACGAGTGGGAACGCATCGGCTGGGACGAGGCGCTCGATTTGGTGGCAGGCGAGCTCAAGCGCGTGTACGCGGAATACGGCCAGGACGCCGTCATCTGCAACGGCTGGCGCTGGGCGCCCGCATCGGCGATGTTTCCCGTCATCGGCGGCGCGGTGTACAACACCGAGACCGAGTCGTTCGGCTGCTGGGCCTTCCAGACCGAGGCGCTGGGGCTGTACTCCTGGGGCGACCATCCCGACCTCATGATGGGCCCCGACAAGTACGACCTGCCGAACGCCGACACCATCGTGCTGTACGGCTGCAATCCCGCCTGGGCGCAGCATTCCAGCATGTACTGGCTGAACAACGCCAAGGAGGCCGGCACCGAGTTTGTGTGCGTGGGCCCCAGCTACAACGTGACCGCCTCGCAGCTGGACGCGAAGTGGATCCGCGTGCGCCCCGGCACCGACACGGCGTTCCTTTTGGCCGTGATCTACGAGATGATCCGTCTGGACGACGAACGCGGAAACGTCATCGACTGGGACTTCGTGAACGAGCGCACGGTGGGCTTCACGCCCGAGACCATGCCCGAGAACGCGGCCACCGACGAGAACTACCGAGACTACATCCTGGGCGCCTACGACGGGGTGCCGAAAACCCCCGAGTGGGCGAGCGAGATCTGCGGCACGCCCATAGACGACATCACGTGGTATGCGGAGCTGGCCGCCAAGGACAACAAGGTGGTCTTCTTCCACAGCTACGCGGCCTCCCGGTGCCTGGGCGCCGAGAACCTGCCGCAGGCGTTCATGACCGTGTCGGCCCTGGGCGGCCACTACGGCAAGTCGGGCCACGGCTCGGCCGCCATCTACACGTGGGACGCCGGCGACTCGGGCTACCGCATCATCCAGCATGCGGGCGGCGACTACGGCTACATCGACAACCTGGTGGCTTCTCCGGCTGTCACGGGTCCGAACCGCAACATCGAAGGGCCGACGTGGTGGAGCTCTCTTGCTGCCGGATCGTATCTATCCACATCCGAGGGCACCTATGATGCGGGAACGGTGCTCGAAGATGCTGATCTGGGCGAAGTGACTCAGTCGGCGAACGGTGGGCTGACCGTGGCATCAACCAAGCTGCGTGCGAACACGCCCACCTACCACGAGGCGCGCGAGATGCCGGTCAACCCGCGCCTCTTGTTCCAGACCAACTCCAACTTCATGCAGACGCGCGGCAACCTGTCCACCGCCATCAAGGTGATGCGCGCCGCCGACACCTGCATTGCCATGGAGATCAAGTTCTCGCTGACCGCGTCGTTCGCCGACATCATCCTGCCGGTGGCCACGCACTGGGAGGGCAACGACGACGAGAGTTGGGGCGAGCTGTGCTGGCCGAGCCCCTTCGGCGACGGCAACGGCCAGAAGCAGCGCAAGGATGCGCTGGTGGCCTGGCGGCCGCTCATCAAGCCGATGTACGAGGTTCGCGAGGAGAAGGCCGTCTGCCGCGACATCATCGAGCGCATGGGCTTCGACCCCGACGAGGCGTATCCCAAGAGCAACTACGACCAGTGGCTGGGCTACTTCTTGGGGATGCGCGAGCTGTCGCCCGAGCTGGATTCGTGGGATCCGGTTATCACGTGGACGGCCGCCGACAACGAGAAATACCATGCGGACTATCCGGAGCAGCAGGGCAAGATCTCGTTCGACCAGTTCATGGCCGATGGATCATATGTGGCGCGCCGCTCGCCCGACGACGCGCGCAACTATATCGGCTACCTGCACGACAAGCTGGGCATAGGGGAGGACGGCGAAGTGGTGGTAAGCGACCCTGCCTGGCCGCGTCCCTCCCAGTCGGGCAAGCTGGAAATCTACTGCCAGTTCAAGGCCGACAACGTGAACCGAACAGGCCTCAACCCCGAGCCCATCAAGCCCTACGCGAACTACTTCGTGCCCCATCGCGGCTACCAGGAAACGTTCGCCGACTGGGAGGGCAAGGTGAGGGGCGCCTACCCCCTGCAGGCGTACACGCCCCACTACATGCGCCGTGCGCATACCTGCTACGACAACATGACGTGGACGCAGGAAGCGTTCAAGAACCCGGTGTTCATGAGCGTGCAGGACGCCGAGGAGCGCGGCATCAAAGCGGGCGACACGGTCGTGTGCTACAACGACTTCGGCCGGATGCTGCGCCATGCCCAGCCCCTGCAGGGCGTCATGCCCGGCACGGTGGGCATTCCGCACGGCGTGCGCTCGGTGTTCGACGAGAGCGATCCCGCGGGCATCGTCGATCGCGGCGGAAGCGAGCAGATGCTCTCCGACGGCCGGCAATCCAACTACTTCCCTCAGCTGGTCGGCTACAACAGCCTGCTCATCGAGATCGCGAAGTACGACGGCGAGCCCATTCCTGAAGACTGCGACCGCGGCCCGTTTCTGGCCGCCGGCATCGACGAGGCAGGGACGCCGGCCTACACCACCGAGGGCATCACGCGAGGACAGGAGGCGTAAACCATGAGCTTGGGATTCTATGTGAACATGCAGCGCTGCATCGGCTGCCGCACCTGCCAGGTGGCTTGCAAGGACCGGCACAACCTGCAAGCGGCCGGCCCCCGCACGCGGCGCGTGGAAACGTTCGAGTGCGGCGCCTATCCCGACGTGCAGATGTTCCATACGACCGTCTCGTGCAACCATTGCGAGAACCCGGCCTGCGTGGCGGGCTGCCCCACCGGCGCCATGTTCAAGTCCGACGACGGCACCGTGCAGCATATCGACGATAGGTGCGTGGTGTGCCGCAACTGCATGCTGGCGTGCCCCTACGGCGCTCCGCAGCTCGACGAGGGCGAGAACATGATCGTGAAATGCGACAGCTGCAAGGCGCTGCGCGAAGACGGCCGCAATCCCGTGTGCGTGGACGCGTGCCCCATGCGCGCCATCGAGTTCGGCGACATCGACGAGCTGCGCGCGAAGCACGGCGACGCGGTGAGCGTGCTGCCGGTTCTGCCGAGCGCCGACATCACGCACCCGAACCTGCTGCTGGATCCGACGTCCGGCGCGCTGCGCGACGACTTCAACGGGGTGGCGCTGTGAGCGCGCAGGGTGGTGCGGCTCCGGCTGCGGCCGAGACCCTGCACGCAGCCGCGGACCCGACCGACGCGCGCGCCGAGGCGCTGGAACTCGAGGGGCTGCTGCTCTCCCGCGCATACTTGCACACGCTGTTCCACAAGCTGCTCGGCGCTGCGCCGGACGCGGAGGTGCTGGACGTTCTTCTGGGCGAGGCGACGGCCGACGTGGTGGACGAGTACGCGGGCGACGACGATACGATGCGCGGCCTCGGCCGCTTCCTGGCCGGACTGGCGGCGCGCGAGGACCGTGCGGGCCTGCTGGACGCGGCGCGCGGCGAGTACACACGCCTGTTCGTGGGGCCGGGAGCGTTGCCGGCCCCCACGTGGGAGTCGCCGTATCTTTCGCGGGAGATGACGCTGTTCCAGGAGAACACGCTCGCCGTGCGCACGGCCTACCGGGCGCACGGCCTGCAGCCGAAGCGCGTCCAGCGCGTCCCCGACGACCATGCGGCGCTCATGTGCGCGTACTTGGCGCGGCGTGCGGGCGAGGCGCTGAGCGCCTTCCGGAGGGGCGACCTTGCCGCGCTCTCCGCAGAGCTGCGCGACGAGTTGGCGTTCGTCGAAGGGCATATGAACACATGGCTGGCGGCGTTCGCCAAGAGCCTGCGCGCGTCGAAGACGGCGGTGCTCTACCCGCAGCTGGTCGAGGCCCTTGCGGCGTTTTGCGCCGTGGACGCCACGTTTCTGGCTGAGGCGGCCTACTGGGCCGAAAGCAGGGCGGGCGGGAAAGCGGGGCCGATCGGGGCTCTGCCGGCCGACTCGTCCGAAGCGGCGGCGTTTGCGGCAGTGGGCGAGGCGCTCGCGTCGCTCAAGGCGGCGCGTCCCTTCGGCATCGAGGACTACGAGCTTGAAAGCGTTGCATAGAGTGTGCGAAGAGGGCGCATCATCGCCGGTTGACCGTAGGGCAAGGGCTCTGCCCTTGCTGGCCGGCCTGCAAGGACGCGCCTTGTTGAACGGGGCTGTATCAAAAGCACCAGCGAGGCATGCCTGTACTGGTTGAGTTGTAGGGCAAGGGCTCTGCCCTTGCCGTCGACCTGCGGAGACGTTGCTGGCTGAGCGGCAAGGGCAGAGCCCTTGCCCTACAAGAACGTCGAAATGCGACTTTTGCTGCAGCCCCCTACGAAGAACGTAAGCGGTGCGTTGTGTAACCGCAAGGAAGGTGATGGACATGATCTCCGAGTTTCCCCTGTTCGCGTTCACGACGCTCGGCGGCCTGGCGGCCGGGGCGTACGTGGTGGGCGCGTTCTTCCCGAGCGCTGTGCGCGAGGCGAAGCGGCCTTGGCTGTTCCCGCTCGTCTGCATCGTGCTTTTGGGCGCTGGCCTGCTGGGCGTGCTCGGCCACCTCGGGCGGCCCGAGCGCTTCCTGTTCGCGCTGTCGAACCCCTCGTCCATGATCGCCGAGGAGGCGTACTGGTCCCTGGCGTTCGGCGTGTTGATGCTGGTCGATCTGGCGCTGCTGGCGCGCAAGGGCGAAGGCCCGCGCGCGGTGGGCGTGTTGGGCGCCGTGGCGGCCCTCGGCCTGGTGTGCATCATGGGCAATGCCTACTTCACCGCCTACGGCAATCCCGTCTGGGCGGCCTGGCCCACGCTCGCGCTGTTCGTTCTGGGCGATGTGGCCATGGGGGCGGCGCTCTTCGGGCTGTTCGGCGGCGAGCGGTACCGCACGGGCGCGTTCACGATCGTCTCCGCCGTGCTCGCGGCGCTTGCGGCGGCGGGCATGATCGCGGTGGCCGCGCGCTTCGCCGGCTTCAGCCTCGAGGTGGCGCCCTTCGTCGTCGGCGCCGTGCTGGCGTTGGCCGGCGCCGCATGCGCGCTGCTGGCCCGGAAGGGCAGGCTTTCCGAGAGGCCGGCCGCCATCGCCGTGCTCGCGTGCCTGGTCGTCGGCGTGGCTGTGGCGCGCTATGCCTTCTACGCCGCGAGCATCCTGTAGGCGCTGCGCGAGTGGCAGCATAGAGGGTGCTTGGCTGATCGAACGAGAAAGGAAAGACATGAACGACTTCATCTTCCACAACCCCGACAAGGTGTACTTCGGCAAGAACCAGTTGGAGCACTTGCCTGAAGAGCTTGCGGCCTACGGGGCGAAGGTGCTGATGGTGTACGGAGGCGGCTCCATCAAGAGGAGCGGCCTGTACGACGAGGTGCGCGGCCTTGTGGAGGGCGCCGGCATGCAGCTGTTCGAGCTCGCCGGCGTGGAGCCCAACCCGCGCCACGCCACCGCCAACAGGGGCGCCGCCCTCTGCAAGGAGAACGGCATCGACGTGGTGCTCGCCGTGGGCGGCGGATCCGCCATCGACTGCGCGAAGGGCGTGGCCGCGGCGGCGAAGACCGAGGATGGCGACGTGTGGCCCCTGGTGGCGGGCGGCGTGTGGGTGACCGACGCCCTGCCCGTGGTGGCCGTGCTCACCAACGCCGCCACCGGCTCCGAGATGGATGCCTGGGGCGTCATCACCAACTGGGAAACCAACGAGAAGATCGGCCTGGGCGGAAGCGCGCTGATCCCCCGCGCCGCCTTCGAGAACCCCGAGCTCAGCTACACGCTGCCGCCGTACCAGACGGCCTGCGGCGCGTTCGACATCTTCAACCACGTGCTGGACAACTACTACCTCGCCGGCGAGGCGACCTTCGACGTGGTCCTGGAGATGCAGGAGGCCGTCATGCGCGCGGTGGTGAAATGGGCGCCGGTGGCGCTGGCCGAGCCCGAGAACTACGAGGCGCGCGCGAACCTGATGTGGTCGTCGTCGCTCGCGCTCAACACGATCCTCGACGCGGGCACGGTGCACGCCTGCGCCTGCCACGCCATGGAGCACGAGCTGTCCGCCTACTACGACATCACGCACGGCCACGGCCTGGCCATCCTCACCCCGCGCTGGCTCGAGTACATCCTGAACGAGCAGACTGCGCCCGCCATCTACCGGTTGGGCACCGCGGTGTTCGGAGTGGGGGAGGGCCTCGCTCCCGAAGAGGGCGCCCGCAAAGCCATCGAGCGCGTGAGCGACTTCGCATTCAACACGCTGGGCTTGGAGAGCACGCTTTCCCATTTCGGCATCGACGACGCGCACTTCGAAGACATGGCGAAGCATGCGTGTGCCGGTGGAGAGATCGCCGGTATTTGCAGCCTGAGCGTGGACGATGTGGTGAACATCTTCAAGATGTGTCGGTAGGCGCAACCTGACTATCGAGGGTTTCCCTGCTTGGCCGGCTTGCCTATGGCGAGTCGGCCAAGTTGCGCTTTCGATCGGAAAGAGCGCGGTTTCGTGCGGCAGAGAATCAAGGCTCAGTCGAAGCGCGCGGCGTTCGCTCTTGCGACCTTCTGCCTTCCTATGGTATAAACGACGGCGTCAGCACAACCTGAGGAGCATGACTTCTGTTACACGCACGCACGGAGATTGCCGTAAACCGGGAGGTTTGCGAGCGCTAGTCTCCGCAGGAACCTCCCAAACAAGGCACCGACCATCAACGTTTTGGGAGAACCACCGTGGAAAAAATCAAGAGAGGCGGAGCCTTCTATCAGGCTCATGCCTGCATGGACAGTTTCATCTGCAAGCAGTGCGGCCGCCTCGTCACGCCCGACGAGGCGGGAAGCCGCCATCGCAACCATTGCCCCCAGTGCCTGCACAGCCTGCACGTCGACGAGCGCCCCGGTGATCGTGCTTCCGTGTGCGAAAGCGTCATGGAGCCCATCAGCGTGTGGGTGCGCAAGGGCGGGGAGTGGGCCATCGTGCACCGCTGCAAACGCTGCGGGCACCTGAGCTCGAACCGCATCGCGGCCGACGACAATCCTGTCAAGCTCATGTCCATCGCCGTGAAGCCGCTGGCCGCGCCGCCGTTCCCCCTCGAGGAGCTCGGGGCGGACACATGTGGCGAGCAAGCGCGCGAAGGGGGCGAAGCATGATGGCGACCGTCGATATGCGCGCGTACGGCGTGACCGACGCGCTTATCCAGCAGGGGCGCGAGGCGTCCGGCGCCGAGGATCCCGTCGTGGGGCGCGTCCTGTCCCAGGCGCACGAGCTGTACCGCGTCGTCGGCGCGAAAGGCGAGCTCTTCGCCGAAGCGTCCGGCAAGCTGCGCCACGCGGCGCGCTCGGCCGCCGACTTCCCGGCGGTGGGCGATTTCGTCCTCATGGACCGCGCGGACGACGCCGGCGGCCGCGCCGTCATCGGGCACGTGCTTCCGCGCGCGAGCGCCTTCGTGCGCAAGGCGGCCGGCGCATCGTTCGAGCAGCAGGTGGTGGCCGCGAACGTCGATACCGCGTTTCTGTGCATGTCGCTTGCGGGGGATTTCAACTTGCGGCGGCTTGAGCGCTACCTGACGCTCGCATGGGAGAGCGGGGCGGTTCCCGTCGCGGTGCTGACGAAGGCCGATGCGTGCGGCAACCTGGAGCGCCGGCTGTGCGCGGTGCAGTCGGTGGCCTTCGGCATCGATGTGTTGGTCGTATCATCGATGGCGGAGGGCGGCTGCGAGGCCGTGCGTCCCTACATGCGTCCCGGCAAGACCGTCGCTCTTTTGGGGTCGTCGGGCGTTGGCAAGTCGACGCTGGTCAACCGCTTGCTGGGCGAGGACGTCTTGGAGACGCGCGACGTGCGCGCCGACGGTCGCGGACGTCACGCCACCACGCGCCGCCAGCTCGTGCTGCTGCCGGGCGGCGGCCTCGTGATGGACACGCCCGGCATGCGCGAGCTAGGCATCGGCGATGCGGCAGAAGGCCTCGAGCGGGGCTTCGCCGACGTGGAGCGCCTATTCGCCTCGTGCCGGTTCTCGAACTGCACCCACACCTCCGAACCGGGATGTGCGGTTTACGAGGCCATCGCGGACGGCGAGCTTTCCGAGCGGCGCTGGCAGGCGTACCGCAAGCTGAAGGCCGAGGCCGCGTTCGCCGAGGACAAGGCCGGCTACCTGGCCCGAAAGGAACGCACGTACAAGGAGATTTCGAAGGCCGTCAAGCGCCTGCCCAAGAACCGCTGACGGTCCAAGCGCGCCGCCGATCCGTCCGCGTTCAGGCAAAGCGGCGGCGCGCGGCGCGATCGCGCCCGTGCTTCCTGCATCGTGTCCCAGGAGTGCGTCTTTTTGTGCTCGTGGACGTAGGCCCGCATGTTCGAGCGGAGGGGCAGTCGCCGAGGGCGAAGACTGAGATTCGCCGCGAGAGGGTGCTGATGACTCTCGTCGATGACTCTGACACCACGATTCGGGATGCGGCCCGCCCACGCCCGGCGACCCGAGCGCCGGGCCTCACTCCCCGAAGTACGCCGCTATCTCCTGCATGCGCTCGCTCTGGCGCACGCCGAAGGGGCAGCGTGCGTCGCAGTGGCCGCAGCCGGCGCAGTCGCCCGCGTGCACTGCGAGCTTGCGGTAGTGGCCGGCGGCCATGTCGTCGCCCACGCGGGCCAGGTCGTAGTACTTGTTCACCATGCCGATGTCGATGCCCTCCGGGCAGGGCTGGCAGTGGTGGCAGTACACGCAGCGTCCCTCGGCCTCCTGCGGCGTGAACGTGCCGACGACGCTGTAGTCGCGCTCCTCTTCGGATGCGCCGCAGTACGCCAGCACCTCGGCTACGTCGGCGGCCGTGCGGAAGCCCGGCAGCACGCACACCACACCCGGCTTGTCCAGCGCGTAGGCGATGCACTGCGTTTTCGTGAGCGCGCGCCCGAACGGGGAGGCCTTTGCGTCGAGCAGCTGCCCACCGGCGAACGCCTTCATCACGGCTATCCCGATGCCGTCGCGCTCGCAGGCGCGATACAGGTCCATGCGCTCGCCCGCACGGCCCCGCGCGTAGTCGCCCTTCGAGTAGTCATAGGCCGGGTTGACGCTGAACATGCACTCGTCCACCAGGCCCGTATCCAAGAAGCGCCGCGCGACGGCGGGGTTGTGCGACGAGAAGCCCAGGTTGCGGATCACGCCTTGACGCTTGAGCTCGAGCGCGTAGTCCCAGATGCCGTTGTCAAGCATGGCGTCGAAGTCGTCGTCCTCGTCCATGCAGTGGATGATGCCGAAGTTGGTGCAGCCGGTCTGCAGCGTGTCCAGCACGCGCGCGAACTGGCGCTTGATGGCGTCCAGATCGCGGCTCCAGCCGTACTGGCCGTTCGCGCCGTACACCGCGCCCAGATGCATCTGCGTGAGGATGTCGGCGCGCCGGGGCGCGAGCATGCGGCCGTAGGGGGCGTAAGGGGCGGCCCCCGAGGGCGCCAGGTCGAAGAAGTTGATGCCAGCGTTCAGCGCCAGCTCGAGTGCGGCCTCGATCTCGCGCTCGTCGGACGCTTCGTGTATGGATCCCATGCCGAAGCCGATGACGCTCGCGCGCTCGCCTCCGTGCGGGAAGGTCCGGTATTCCATGGTCATAGGGGCAGCCTTTCGTTTAGGCGTCTCGTCCGAAGCGGTTTTCGCCATGGTATTCCTTGGAGCGGGCTCCAAGTCAAGCGCTGCTGAGCGCCAGAGCGTGAGGTTCGAAGCTGGCAGACGGGAGCGGGATTCGGCCTACTCGGCCTCGACGGGTGCGGCCCTGCGCGCGCCCTGTTCGTCGTCTGCGGGATTCCGTTTTCGATCTTGCGCCGTCAGGCGCACAAGTACAAGCGCCAGCGCGGCGGCGGCCAGGGCGAACAGCGCGCCTATCGGGCCCGTGGCCAGAAGGCCGCCCGCGTTCACTGCGACGCCGCCCGCAAACGATCCCAGCGCGATGCCGGCGTTGAACGACATGGGGTGCAGCGACGCGGAGAACGTGAGCGCGCTCGGGTAGTCGCGCCGCGCCACGTCTTGGAACAGCATCTGCACGGTGGAGTTCATCACGTACATGAGCAGGCACACGCACGCGATGTCGGCGAGGCCCGCCCAGCTCAGGGGCACGGTCACGGCCAGCAGCGCCAACAAGGCGGCGTGCAGGGCGAAGGTGAGGGGCAGGGCGCGCATGCCGAACCGGTTCGCCACCCACCCCGACAGCAGGTTCGATCCCACGCACGCCGCGCCCAGCGCAAGCAGGATGACGCTCACGGCCGCGCCGTCGAAGCCCATGACGTCCTCGAGGACGGGCGTGAGGTAGGTGTAGAACACGTAGGTGGACGCGGCTCCCGCCAGGATCATGGCGATGTTGGCCAGCACGCGCCTGTCGCCCAGAAGCCGCAGCTGCGAGCGGAGCGCAGCCGCCTCGTGCGCTGCGCGAGCCGTGCGGGGAAGGGCCAGCAGCAGCGCCGCGCTCGCCGTCAAGCCGAGCGCCAGCACGCAGGCGTAGGCGGCCTTCCAGCCGAAGGCGTCGGCGAGCGCGGTGCCGATGGGCACGCCGATGACGCTCGACACCGAGAAGCCGGCCAGCACGAACGACAGCACGCGCGCCACCTTTCCCGCCTCCACGATCTCGGGCACGTAGGTGAGGGCGATGGCCAGCAGCGTGCCGGACGTGGCCGCCGGCAGCAGGCGCGACGCGAGCAGCAGGGCGTAGCCGTCCGCGAACAGGGTGAGCAGGTTGCCGGCGTTGAACACGACGAGCAGCACGGCCATCAGCTTGAAGCGGTCGATACGCGCGGTGGCGAGCGCCACCACCGGGGTGGCCACGGCGCAGGCCAGCGCGTAGTAGCCCACGATGTCGCCGATGCGGGTGAGGGGCTCTCCCAATCCTGCGGCCACGTCGGGCGTGATGCCGATGAGCACGAACTCGGCGAACCCGAGCGCGAACGCCAGGGCCACGAGCAGCGCGGCAACGAGGGATGAGCGGGTTTTCGATGCGGTGTGCATGGCGGCGGACCTCCGAACAAGCGATGATTCTTTCCTCCGCTACCGTACCGCGCAGGTCGCGTAAGAGCCAATGCCTATAATGAAACGTTCATCATGCCTGAAACGCATAGCTGGAAGCCATCCCCGCTGGAGTCCGCACGCCCACCTGGAGCCAGGTGGGCGCCGGGCGTGGTTGCAGCCCGTCCGGCGGCTCGACGGCGGACGTTGCCGGTTCGGCGCGCAGCGGTGGACGAGGCGTTGGTTGCGCCGCGAAGCGCGTGAGCGCGACAATGCTCGTCAGACGGTTGATGCGCGCGGCCGCTCCGCGCGCTTTCGAAAGCGAGGTCCTTCATGATCCCTGACCAATGGTATGCCGTCATGGCATCCTCTGAAGTGAAGCCCGGCCGCCCCGTGGGCGTCGTGCGCTTCGGGCGCAGGCTCGTGCTCTGGCGCGACGAGGAGGGCAACATCGCCTGCTTGGACGGCACGTGCTGCCATCGCGGCGCGGACTTGGCGGCGGGGCGCGTGGAGGGCGATCATGTGCACTGCCCCTTCCACGGCCTGCGCTACGCGGCCGACGGGCGCGTCGTGGCCATTCCTGCCAACGGCCTTGAGGCCGAGGTGCCCGAGAACTTCCGCGTGCGGCCGTGGCTGGCCGTGGACGCGTTCGGCTTCATCTGGGTGTTCTACGGTAAGCCGGAGGACGCGCCCGACGATCTGCCGATGTTCGAGGAGTTCCGTCATGGCTTCCCGTACGCCGAGCGCTCGGAGGTGTGGGACGTGCACTACTCGCGCGCCATCGAGAACCAGCTCGACGTGATCCACCTGCCGTTCGTGCATCCCACCACCATCGGACGGGGGCACAAGACGGTGGTGAACGGACCCGTGACCAAATGGGACGCCGACACGCTCACGTTCTATGTGAAAAACGAGCCCGACCGCGGCCAGACGCCGCAGACGGCCGACGAGATCAAGGATTGGGAGCAGCTGAACAGCCTGCAGTACCGGGTGCCGAACCTCTGGCAGAACCGCATCTCCGACGACTTGCGCGTCTTCGCGGCCTTCGCGCCCATCGACGACGACCACGTGAAGATATACCTGCGCCTGTACCAGCGCATGGTGCGCGTGCCCGCCCTGCGCGGGCTTGTGTGCGCACTCGGCAACGTGGCGAACGGCGTGATCCTGCACCAGGACCGCCGCGTCGTGCTCACGCAGCGCCCGAAGAAGTCCGAGCTGCAGATGGGCGAGAACCTGCTGCGCGGCGACAAGCCCGTCCTCGAGTTCCGCTCCCGCCGCGACGAGCTCAAGCGCGCGGCACGGGAGCGGTGAGCGAAGGGCGGAGCATGCCGCCGCGATCGCGCGATGGCGCCTACGCCTGGCTGAAGTCCCAGGAGTTCATGTACGTGATCTGCTCCTCGGTGAGCGCGTCTATCTCGATGCCCAGCGTTTCCAGCTTCACGCGGGCCACGCCGTCGTCGATGGCGGCCGGCACGTCGTACACCTTGTTCTCCAGCTCGCCGCGATGCGCATGCAGGTACTCGGCGGCCAGGGCCTGGTTCGCGAAGCTCATGTCCATCACGGATGCGGGATGTCCCTCGGCGCACGACAGGTTCACGAGGCGCCCCTGCGCCAGCACGATGACCGTGCGGCCGTCAGGAAGCGTGTACTCCTCCACCAGCGGCTTGAGCTCGGTCTTCTTCACGGCGTGCTCCTCGAGCCACACCAGGTTGATCTCGGAGTCGAAGTGGCCGGAGTTGCACACGATGGCGCCGTCCTTCAGGTGCTCGAACGCAGGAGCGTCGACGACGTTCAGGTTTCCCGTCACGGTCACCCATACGTCGGCAAAGCGCGCGGCCTCCTCGGCCTTCATCACCTCGTGGCCCTCCATGTGCGCTTCGAGCGCCTTCAGGGGATCCACCTCGCACACGATCACACGCATGCCCATGCCCTTCGCGCGCAGGGCCAGGCCGCTGCCGCAGTAGCCGTAACCCGAGATGACGATGGTGCGCCCGCACATGAGGCGGTTCGTGGCGCGGATGATGCCGTCGAGCGTGGACTGGCCGGTGCCGTAGTGGTTGTCGAAGCAGTGCTTCGTGTTGGCGTCGTTGATGTTGAACACGGGGTAGGCGAGCGTTCCCTCGGCGGCCATGGCGGCCAGGCGCACGACGCCCGTGGTGGTTTCCTCGGTGCCGCCCACCACGTGGACCAGCTTGTCGGTGAACTTCGTGTGCAGCGCCGTGTCCAGATCGGCGCCGTCGTCCATGATGATCTGCGGGTCCGTGGCGATGACGGCCTCGATGTGGCGGCTGTAGGTGTCGGCGTCCTCGCCGGCGATGGCGAACACGTCCACTCCGAAGTCGCGCACGAGCGACGCGGCCGTGTCGTCCTGCGTGGACAGTGGGTTTGAGGCGCACAAGGTCACCTTCGCGCCGGAGGCGGTGAGGGCGCGCATGAGGTTCGCCGTCTCGGTGGTCACGTGCATGCACGCGCCGATACGCACGCCTTCCAGCGGGCGCTCGCGCTCGAAGCGCTCGCGTATGGATGCGAGCACCGGCATGTCGCGGTCGGCCCAGAGGATGCGGGCCAGGCCCTCGTCGGCCAAATCGATGTCTTTGATGTCGTGGTTTTCCGGCATGCTGCCTCCAAGCGGGTTCGAAGCGATGGTCTTCCGTGCGATATGTCAGATTAGCACACGGCCGCGCCTGCCCGGCAAGCGTCGCCGGGCCTTTCATAAAACGGACGAACGGAACGCGCGGGCTCCTGCTGCGCCGGTTGTGAAGTTCATATGCAGAAGCTTTGGGTAAACCTGTGTTTTAACGGTCAAAAACAGAAGAAACGGTAACGAACGCGCTTGTTGTTGCCCCAGGGGCTTCGGCAGCGGCTATAATCTCTCCAGCTCGAAACGCGCCTGCATCGAACGGCCTGCAAGGCCGCGCGAAGCCGGAGCATTTCGAAACCCCTCAAACGAAACGTGGAAGCGACAGGGGGCGAGCGCGCCTCCCGGATACGGGTGCGCGATGGTACGGCTGCCGGCAGGGTGGGCGGCCCGACAAAGGAGCAAAGGTGCTGGACCAGTTTTTTTCGCAGATCTCGTTCGTTGACATCTTCAATTTCTGCGTGTTCCTCGCGTTCACGTGCTGCTACACCTACCAGCTGTACTACGTGTTCGTCGTCCTGACCCGCAAGCCGAAGGAGCGGACGGCGAAGAAGAACCATAAGTTCGCCGTGGTCGTGTCGGCTCGCAACGAAGGCGCCGTCATCGGCGACCTCATCCACTCCATCAAGGTGCAGAACTACCCGCAAGAGCTCATCGACGTGTTCGTCATCGCGGACAACTGCACCGACGACACGGCGCAGGTGGCCCGCGAGGCTGGAGCCGTCGTGTTCCCGCGCACCAACGACAAGGAAGTGGGCAAGGGCTACGCGCTCGACTACGGCTTCCAGGTCATCCGCGAGCAGTACGCCGATGCGGGCTACGAGGCGTACTTCGTGTTCGACGCCGACAACGTGCTGGACGTGAACTACTTCCGCGAGATGAACAAGACCTTCGACAGCGGCGCGAAGGCCTCCACCAGCTACCGCAACTCCAAGAACTACGACTCCAACTGGATCAGCGCCGGCTATGCCGTGTGGTTCCTGCGCGAGGCGAAGTTCCTGAACCAGGCGCGCCTCACGCTGAACACCAGCTGCGCCGTGTCGGGCACGGGCTTCTTCATCGCCGCCGACATCATCGAGAAGCATGGCGGCTGGAAGTGGCACCTGCTCACCGAGGACATCGAGTTCTCGACGAACAGCATCCTGGAAGGCGTGCGCATCAGCTACACGCCCACGGCCATCCTCTACGACGAGCAGCCCATCACGTTCCGCGATTCGTGGAACCAGCGTTTCCGCTGGGCGAAAGGCTTCTACCAGGTGTTCTGGCACTACGGCGCGCGCCTGGCCAAGGGCGTCGTCACCAACCCCAAGGGCGCTCGCTTCGCCTGCTACGACATGCTCATGACCATCGCGCCGGGCATGCTGCTCACCATCGTGTCGGTGACGTTCAACGCCATCATCATCGCGCTGTCCGCCATGGGCCTCATGTCGACGGGCGTGATGATCGCCTCGTCGCTGTCGTCCATCTTCTTCTGCCTGATGAACTACGTCGTGTTCATGTTCATGTTCGGCGTGCTCACCACGTTCGTCGAGTGGGACTCCATCCGCTCCACCACGGCGAAGAAGGTTCGCTACATGTTCACCTTCCCCTTCTTCATGCTCACCTACATCCCCATCGCGCTTGTCGCGCTCGTGAAGAAGTGCAACTGGAAGCCCATCAAGCACAGCATCTCGGTGGACGTGGCCGAGCTCTCCCTCGACGCCTCGCAGGCGCAGAGCAAGCGCAGCCGCACGATGTAGCGCTTGGCGGATCTCCCGCGCGCCTTGTGCAGGGCGCGGTTCGACATGAGGAAACCAGCGATCGGCGGCCCGGATGGCCGCCGATCGCTTTTCGAGCGCTCCCGCGCCCCGTCCCGCGGCGTTTCCGCTTTCAGAAAACCCGCGCGAACGTGATGCAGCGCACGCGCGCGGCCCCCGCCGCGCGCAGGGCGTCGGCTGCGGCGAACAGCGTGGCGCCCGTGGTGTAGACGTCGTCGACGAGCAGGACGGAATCGGGAGCGCTCGCGCCCGGGAGCGCGCGGAAACGGTGCTCCATGTTCCGGATGCGGTCTTGCCTGGTCAGTCGGCGCTGGTCGATCGAGCGCGGCCGCGCAAGCAGCGGCGCCACGGGAAGGTCCAGGCGCGCAGCCAGCTCGTCGGCAAGGTCCGCTCCGTGGTCGAAGCCCCGCCTGCGCACGGCGGCGGCCGTGGCCGGCACCGGCACCACTGAAGGCTCCTCGGCCTGCCAGGCGGGCGCTACGACGGGGGCCATGAGGCCGGCCATGGTCGCGGCGAGCCTGCGCTCTCCGGCATCCTTCCATGTCCGGACGATGCGCGCCGCCCCGTCATCGTAGACGACGGGGCTCGCGCAGGCGTCGAAGGGCGGCCCGGCCCGGCCGAGGGCCGCCATCGTCACGGCATTGCACTCGCTGCACTGCACGCGTCCGAAGGGCGCGCCGCATCGCGGGCAGGCGCGCCACCAGTCGAGGAAGGGAAGGCGCCGCCGACAGTCGGGACAGAGCACGTCCCCCGGCAGGTCGCAGACGGCGCAGCGCGTGGGCCAGAGCGTTTCGGCGAGGGCGATCGAGGCGGCTTCCCCGTATGCCCGCGCACCGTCCAGGGCGGATCTCCACCGCCCGATTCCGCGAGGCCGGCCCCCGTGCCCTCCGCATGCGGGCGCAGGCGCTTCGGCGAAAGGGGAGGGCGGGATGTCGACGGAGCGGGCCATGAACGGAGGGTACCATGGAGTCCCCAGCGCGGGCCTTGCCGATGAAGCCGCCGGATCGGACGCCGCTTTATCCCGTTTCCCCTGCGCATCCAGCGGATTCCCGACGTCGCTTCGATCAGCTGCCATGAGAGGGCTTGCGCGGAGCGCCGCGGCGTCGGGGGACGCCGGCTCGATGGGCGCCTCGCCCCAGCGCACCGCCTCGGCCCGCGCGGCGGAGGCGAGGGCGGCTTTGGCGGCCCCGTTTCCGCTAATTGCGCGGGCGCGCTTCCGGGGGTTCGCCTGTTCTGGTACACTGATGACGCTTCTTTCGAGTCTGTAGTTGCGGGTTGTATAAACCTCAGTCCACGGCAGATGCGGTCGAAAGGACCCACGTAAGCCGCGCGGTTCCGCGCGACGATCATGGCGCATCCTAGAGGTAAGTCGCACCGTCCGCTACCTTGCGCGGCATACGGCTGCGCCGGACGAGAGGGTTCAGGGTGCAAGCTCGGCTCCAGTGCGCGAGTGTGGGGGCAAAGACTAGGTCAGTCGAAAGAGGCGTTACGGGAAGTAAGCAGATGGAGGCACACCGGATATGAAGCGCTTGAAATCGTTCGCGACCCGCTGCCTGGCGGTCGCGTGCATGGCGTCCCTGCTCGCCCTTTTGGCGGGTTGCGCGTCGCAGGAAGAGTACACGCCGCCCGAGAAGTCGCCCACGCTCTCGTCGCCCGTCATCGGCAAGGACGGCGTTCTGCGCGTCGGCGTCAACACCCAGAACCAGCCGCTGGCCGGCGTGTCCCAGTCGTCGCAGAACATCGTGGGCCTCGACGTGGACATCGCCGCGTATCTGGCCGACGGCTTCGGGCTGAAGCTCGAACTCGTGGACGTGGGCACCGATGCCGAAGCGGCGCTTGCCGAGGGAACCGTCGACATCGTCATGGGCGTCGACAAGTCCAGCACCGATGCCTCGTTCTGGATGTCCGACACCTACCTACCCACGGCCATCGCCCTGTTCTCCACGCCGGGCAACGCCACGGTGCCCACGAACGACGCGCAGCCTTCGATTGCCGCCCAGGTGTCGTCGAAGAGCGCGTGGGCCGTCACCAACGAGTTCGACCAAGGGAACATCGTCACGACGAGCGACCTGCAGAGCGCGTTCTCTGCGCTCGAATCGGGCGACGTCCAGTACGTGGCGTCGGACGCCATCATCGGCACGTACGCCGCGCACACCGCAGGCGACGACGTGCAGATCGTCGCGCTCATGCAGCAGCCGAGCGGATACTGCGTCGGCGTGCTCGATTCCAACTCCGATCTCAAGCAGGCGGTTTCCGATGCGCTTGCGACGTTGTCCGGCAACGGCGTCGTCTCCCTCATCGAGACGAAGTGGCTGGGCACGACGCTCGACCTGTCCGCCTTGCCCCTGACCGCTGGCGCCACCTCGCCGGCGAAGCCCGCGGACGATGCGGACGAGACCGCAGGCGACGACGACGACGGGGAGACGCCCGCGGCCGACACGTCGACCGCCGATGCGCCCGCCGGGACCGGCGGAGCGGCATCGAACGCCGTCTCCCTCAAGGATGTGGCATAGCCGCGGCTCGCGCTGCGCGAGCAGGGCAACGGCAGGTAACGGGCCGGCGCCCGCTTTCGAGCGGGCGCCGGCCCTTCGCTTCTCAGGGGGTCGGTGGATTCGGCTGACGGCCCGGTGTCCGGATTAGTCGATGTAGATGGCCCCGTCGTCCGATTCGGGGAGCTGTTTCTCGTCGATGACGTACTGGATGAAGCTGTCCACGCAGTACGGATGGTAGTTCTTCGTGCTGTATCCCAGGTAGATGCGATGATGGAAGCTCTTGCGCTCTTCCGCGTCGTTGTAGAGCTGGCGCACTTCGGCGTTCTCCACGCTGCGGAGGAAGAAGGTGTCCAGCATGAGCGCCACCTCCACGCTGTTCACCGCGAACCCCGCCAGGATGGATTCATCCTGATACGCGTATTCGGCATGCTCTATGCCGATGCCGCCCAGCATCCGCTTCACGGCTTTTCCGATCGGTATGGTGTCCCGATAGGTGATGAGGCGCTGGTCCATCAGATCCTCGGGCACGAGGAACTCCTTCTCGGCCAGAGGGCACTGCGGGCTCATGGCGACGACCAGCTTCTGCGTGAGGACGGGCGTGAAGCAGATGCTGGGATCGTCGCCGTCGTGCGCGCAGAACACGACGTCGTAGCGCCCGCTCCGAAGGTCCTCTATCAGCGCGGCCGAAGCGTCTTCGCGAACCGTGAACTGCACTTCGCCGCTGATCGACGCCTTGTAGTTGCTGATGAGCTTGGGGATGTAGTTCGTCTGCACGGTGATGATGCACCCCAAATCCACGTTGCCGCCGTCGCCGCAGCCAGTGTAGTTCTTCATCGTGGCCACGCCTTTGTCGATCTGCTCGAGGCCGACCGTCACGTAGTCCAAGAACTCCTGCCCGTATTTGGTGAGGTGTATGTTCCTCCCCGTCTTTTGGAAGAGGGACACTCCCAGCTCGTTCTCAAGCGAGCTGATGGCGTTCGAGAGGGAGGGTTGGGTGATGTAGAGCTCCTTGGCAGCTTTGGCGTAATGCTGTAGTTCCGCGAGTTTCTTGAAATAGTACAGCTGCGAAAGGTTCATCGGCGCCTCCTGAAGGCAAACGTCGTCTGGAACGTCCGCATATATTATAGAGGTGCCGAAAGCGCGCGCCCTTAGGCAAAACAACGCAAATGTGAAATTTCGCCTCCTTCCCGGCCGCCGGGGCCGGTTGAAGCGGGGAGAAACAGAAGAAGCGCGCCCGAAGGCGCGCTTCCATGCGGTTCCGACTGTGCAAAGCCTGTGCGGTTACGCCAGCTTCTCGGAGAGAACCGGCAGCACTTCCTGCAGGTCGGCCACCAGGCCGTAGTCGGCCTGCTTGAACACGGGCGCGTTCGCGTCCTTGTTGATGGCCACGATGGTGTCGGCGCCGGTCACGCCCACCATGTGCTGCATCTGGCCGGAGATGCCCACGGCGAAGTACACCTTGGGGGAGATCACGCGGCCGGACACGCCGATGTACAGGCTCTTGGGCAGCCACTTCTCGTTCTCGGCGATCGGGCGGGAGCAGGCGATCTCGCCGTGCACGGCGGAGGCCAGCGAACGGGCCAGATCGAGGTCCTCTTCCTTGCCGAAGCCGCGGCCTGCGCCCACGACGATGGGGGCGCGTCCGATGTCGGCGCCTTCCTGCACGACCTCGCGCTTGCCGCGCAGCTTCAGGGCCTTGGCGGCGGGAACGAACGCGCGCTCCTCGACGACGTCGGTGCCGGAGGCCTCGGCCTCGCCGAACATGGCGCCGTTCGTGGAGTAGATGCGCACGGAGCCGGCGGGACGGCGCTTCATGGTGGCCAGGCCGCCGAAGTACAGGCTCTCCGCGGCTTCGCCGTCGAAGGCGGCGACGTCGTTGATGACGCTCGTGTCCGCATGGGCGGCAAGGAGGCCGCCGACGATCTTGAGGCGCGGCGTGGTCTCGATGAGCACCATATCCGGAGCGACCTCGTCGAACAGCGCGATGACGGTGTCCGTGGCGTTCTCGTACAGCTCGCCCTCGGGAAGCGCGATGTGGTAGGCCTTGTCGGCAACGCCGGTCTGCGGGGCGTCGCCGATGGTGACGAGCACGACCTCGTCGGCGAGCGTGCGGGCACCCGCGCACAGTTCCTTCTGCGCTTCGGCCGCTTCTGCAATGACAAATGCTTTCATGATGATGCGCCCTTTCTGGTCCTCGGTGGCCTATCGAATGACGCCTGCGACAGCGTTGATGAACGCGTCGAGATCGCCGTCGTTCTTGATGTCGAAAATCTCACGCTTGCGGTCGGCGAGCTCGGGCGCCACGACGCTGTCGATCTCCACCGTGCCGTTCGTGTCCACGCCTGCCGCGGCCGCGTCGCTGACGGACGAGGGCTTCTTGCCGGCGGCCAGGATCTCGCGCATGCCCGCGATGCGGGGCAGGGCGATGTCGGGGGAGACGCCCACGACGGCGGGAAGCGGGACTTCGATCTCCTCGACCACGTCGTCGAGCGTGCGCTCCACGACGAGCGCGCCGTTGTCCATGCGCATGCCGGTGACGGAGTTGATGCAGGGAACGCCGAGCAGGGCGGCCAGCTGAACGTTGACCTGGCCGGCGTACATGTCGGCCGAACCATCGCCGCACACGACGAGGTCGACGCCGCCGTCGATGTCGCCCACCAGCTTGGCGAGGCCCTTGGCGGTCGTCCGGGAGTCGGCGAGGGCGTAGGCGTCGTCGGCGATCATGAGGAGCTCTTCGGGGCCGCGGGAGAGGATGCTCTTCTTCACCTTCATGTCGTCGGCCTTGGCGTTGCTCGCGCTGATGGCGACGAGTCGCGCGCCTTCGGCCTCGGCCAGCTGCGCCGCCGCCTCGATGGCGTTCAGATCGTACTCGCTCGCAATCTGGTGCGCCTTCGAGCTGTCGAGGGACCGGTCGGAGGCGACGGTGATGTCCTGATCGTCAGGCACCACTTTCACCGCTACAGCAATGTTCATGGTCGTGTCCTTTCTGGTCGTGTGTCAGTCTTGCTTGGTCAAACCTCGTCGTTATTGTACGACAAAGAGGAGGCCGTGCAACACCCGTGCCGCCCGTCCACTGTGGCAGCGGGCGAGCGGCACGGGCGAATGGAGCTGAGATTAGTCTGCGTACCACTTCGGAACGGCGCGGCCGGCGATGTAGTCCATGACCTCGCAGGTGCCGCCGGCGAGCATGTTGCCGCGCAGGTCGCGCCAGATGCGCCCGACGCGCACTTCCTCGGTGTAGCCCAGGCCGCCGAAGATCTCGATGGCGTTGTCCGCGATCTGGACATGGGCGCGCGTGCCCCAGGACTTGAGCATGGCGATGTCGGCGTTGATGGACTCGCCCTGGTCGAGCTTCCAGAGGCAGTAGTAGAGCCAGTGGCGGGTCTGCTGCAGCATGATCTCGTTCTGCTCGATCAGCCCCTGGACGCGGGGATTGGTGATGATGGGCTTGCCGAACGCGATGCGCTCCTTGGCGTACTTGACGGCGTCGTTCTGGGCCGCCTGGGCCAGGCCGAGGCCCTGGGCCACGACGAGGCAGCGCTCGAACTCGAAGTTCTTCATGAGCAGCATCCAGCCGGCGCCCTCTTCGCCGATGCGCTGGTCCTCGGTGAGCACCACGTCGTCGAAGTAGACCTCGACGAACGGCACGGTGTGCTGGCCGATCTTGGTGAGATGGGCAGTGGAGATGCCGGGGGTCTCGCGCTTGACGAGCCACAGGGACATCTTGCTGTTCTCGCGGGAGGGATCCTCGTCCTTGGCGATGACGATGAGGTAGGGCACGTCCGCGCCGTTGGTGACCCAGGTCTTCTGGCCGGTGAGGATGTAGGTGCCGTCGGCCTGCTTCTTGGTGATGGAGGTCATGCCCATGTTGTCGGAGCCGGCGGCGGGCTCGGAGAGGCAGAGGGCGGCGACGGACTGGCCGGACTTCTCATACTCCTCCATGATGACGGCGGCCTGCTCGGGGGTGCCGAACTCGGCCAGGTCGGCGCAAGCGAGCATGCCGGTCATGAACGGGGTCATGGCGCCGGTGAACTCGTAGAGCTTCTCGGTCATGAGGCCCAGGGTCACATGATCGGTGGGGATGCCGCCAACTTCCTCGGGAAGTCCCATGAACGGGAAACCGGCGTCGCGGTAGGCGTCCTGCGCCTCAGCAGTCACCTGGTGGGCTTCGTACATGTCCATGACGGACTGGTCATCGAAGTAACGCTCGGAGTACTCCTGCAGGGACTCCACGAGTAGCTGCTGCTCGTCGGTTAGGCTAAAATCCATGCTGCCTGCTCCTTCCTTGGCCCGGCTTTCGAACGCTTCCCGCGCCCGCGTACGCCGGTTTCGTCTCGTCGTTCCGCCATATCTGCGCGTAGATACACAAATATGAGTATTGCTACCGTAAGTTTGCACCCATATTCGTCATCATGTCCAATAGGTTCTTTTCGGTTAATCAACGGTTGACCCATAGGCTGGCCCTATTGATGGCGCGGCCGCAGGAGGATCAGGCCGTGGACGCAGAACGGTTCGATATTTGCTCTCATCAGGTAAAACGACAGTACCTAAGCGGATGGTTGAGACGGTGTCGCAGGGGGTGCGCACGGGGCTTCCGGCATCGACCCATAGAAATAAACTATGCAATGTGAAAGAAATGACGATGATTTCCTATTGGACAAATTATACGATTAGGGTGCAAAATACGAACAGACGGGTTACGAGTGCCGCCGTCAGCAGGGGGCACGGCCCAAATCATCTGTCGGGGTCCGACACTGAAGGAGGATGAATGAGCAAGTTATCCAAAGAGGAGTTTCGCGACTATCTGAAGACTGTCCGCGCGCTCGCCGAAGGTCCCTTCGAGGAGATGCAGAAGGAAGTCGAGGTTACGAACAAGTTCCCGCAGGAGTTCATCGATCTCTGCATCGAGAACAACCTGTACCGTTACGCCCTTCCCGAGGAGTACGGTGGATGGGGCCTGTCCGAGCGTGAGATCCTGCAGGTGCAGGAAGAGTTCTCCCGCGGCCCCGGCGGCATGCGCATGCACCTGCACTACGCTGCCGACCTCAACTGGCGCATCCTTGACGACTACGGCTGCCCCGAGCTCAAGGCCGAGTACATGGACAAGTTCGCCGACAAGAGCATCTTCACGGTGTTCGCTCTGACCGAGCAGACCGGCGGCACCGGTGCCGACCTGCACACCACCGCCATCAAGAACGAGAACGGCGACTACGTCATCAACGGTGAGAAGTGGCTCATCTCCCACACCGACGTCGCCCAGTTCGCGTACGTCATCGCCGTGACCGACCCCGAGAAGACCGGCGACGAGCGCCTGTCCGCCTTCTTCGTGCCGATGGACGCCCCCGGCTTCGAGCTCGTGCCGATGCCCCACATGATGGGCTGCCGCGGCGCCGGCCATGCGGGCTTCAAGATGACCAACGTCACGCTTTCCCCGAAGTACCGCCTCGGCGAAGAGGGCCAGGGCATGGAAGTCGCCATGCACTCGCTCGCCATCTCCCGCGTTCACATCGCCGACTCCAACCTCGGCATGTGCCAGCGCATGCTGGAGATCAGCATCGCCCGTGCCCGTGCTCGCGTGACCTTCGGCAAGCCGATCATCAAGCGCCAGGCCATCCGCGTGAAGCTGGCCAACATGGCCATGATGACGCATGCGCTCCGCTGCATGGTCATGGACTTCGCCACGGACTACGACAAGGATCCCAACGGCGAGTACATCGCTGAGAAGGCTGCCATGTGCAAGCTGTTCTCGATCGACTGCACGCGCCTCGTGTCCGACGAGATGCTTGAGATCTACGGCGGCGACGGCTACTTCGAGGACGCGCCCTTCGGCGAGACCGAGCGTCTCTACCGCGACTGCCGCGCCATGTGGCTCGAGGAAGGCGCCCCGACGGTTCAGCGCATCACGATCGCCCGCGAGCTGGAGAAGCACAACGGCCGCGTCGAGTACGACGACTGGATTGCCGGCACCGACCTCAAGTAACTCGGTACCTTGCTGCATCGTCCTGCTCCGTTTTGGCGGAGCAGGGCAGACGACCCCGATCGAGCGCTTCGGCGCCCGGTCGGGGTCTTTTCGTTTGCCGGCGCTTTTCAAGATTTTGTGTGCTGCTTGACCTGGAGCGAACTCCAAGTGGTTCAATGGAGGGCGCAACGGGAAGACGGGGAGGACTCATGGAACAACGGCAACTGCGCGATCTGCTGGCGCGCGTGGCGTCGGGCGACGCGTCGATCGAGGATGCCGAGCGGGCGCTGCGCGTGGCCCCGTTCACGGACCTCGGCTATGCGAAGGTCGACGGCCATCGCGGCGTGCGCCAGGGCGTCTCCGAGGTCGTGTACGGCGCGGGCAAGACCGCCGAGCAGATCGCGGGCGTTTGCCGGGCGCTCGTCGAAGGGGGCCAGCAGCGCGTGCTCGTCACGCGCCTCGATGCCGAGAAGGCCCGGCAGGTGGCCGAGCTGCTCCCCGGGAAGGCGGGCGTGCCCGCCGATGGCGCCTCCGGCGGCGAGGGCGCACGCTTCCCCTCCTTCGAATACCGCCCGCTGCCGCGCCTCGGCATCCTCGGCGACGCCCCCGAGCCTGACGGCAACGGGACCATCGTCGTGGCGGCTGCCGGAACGAGCGATCTTCCGGTGGCGGAAGAGGCCGCCGTGACGGCGGAGATGCTGGGCAACGAAGTGGTGCGCCTCTACGACGTGGGCGTGGCCGGCATCCATCGGCTGCTCGCCCATGCCGACGACATCGCGGAGGCGAACGCGGTCGTTGCGGTGGCGGGCATGGAAGGCGCGCTGGCCAGCGTGGTTGGAGGCCTGGCCGCATGCCCGGTCATCGCCGTGCCGACGAGCGTCGGCTACGGCGCCAGCTTCGGGGGCGTGGCGGCGCTGCTCGCCATGCTCAATTCGTGCGCGTCCGGCGTGTCCGTGGTCAACATCGACAACGGCTTCGGCGCGGGTTATCAGGCGCACATGGTCAACCATGCGAAAGTGAGAGCGGAATGAAGACGATGCTTTGGGATTTGAGGGAAAACGCGACGAGGGGCGCGATCTTCGATGCGACGGTCGCGGCGCTCTCCGACGCCGAGCGGACCGCGGTCGAGGCGCGACGCGACGCCGCGGCCATCCCCGACGGCCACCATCACGACCTGGCGGCCGTGCTGGAGACGATCGACGGGATCGACGCCAGCGAGCGCGTGAGAGAGGACCTGCGCGGCATCTACCGTATCCTGGCGGAGGCCGAGGCTTCCGCTCACGGCTGCACGGTGGAGCAGACCCATTTCCATGAAGTGGGCGACGGCCGGGCGATCCGCAACGCGCTCGGCATCTGCCTGGCCGTCGAGGCCGCCGCTCCCAACGAGATCGTGGCCACGGCCGTGCAGACGGGACGGGGGACCGTGCGGTGCGCCCACGGCGAGCTGCCGGTTCCCGCGCCGGCCACGGCCGCCATCATCGCGCGCGGCATTCCCGTGTGCGACCGCGCGCTGGACGGCGAGCTGTGCACGCCCACGTCCGCCGCCATCATCCTGCATTTCGCGGACCGGTTCGAGGCGTAGCGGCCTTCGAGCTTCCGCGCAGCGTGCGGCTTGGGGCTTTCGGCCCGGAGGCAGTGCGGCAACGTTCGGCTCGGACGGGTGGCGGAGGGGCCCGTGCGGGTGTACAACAAACGGATGAATGCCGTGCGCGCTCCGGCGGCAGGGCTGCGGTGCGGCGGCTGCGCGCTTGGGGAAGGAGGGTCCGCCATGGGGCACCTCGATGGGGCGGTGCAGGGGCCGCTCGTGTGGGGCCACGCGGCTCTGGCCGCGTGCGCTGCGCTGTACCTTGCCTGGTGGTGGATATTCTTCCGCCCGCAGGAAGGAAGGCCTGCGGGCGCGCGGTACGGCATAGGCGTCGCGTGCATCGTTGCGGCTGCGGTGCTCGGCGTCGGAGGCGTCGCGAGCAGCATCGTCGGCCTCGGAAAGCTTCCGGTGCAGGGAGGCGCGCTTCCCGGCTGGGCGTTCGTCGCCGGCGCCGCGGTTTGCTACGTTGCGCTGGCGTACGCGACCGCCCGGCTCTTCCATCGTCCCGTCACCACCGAGCTCGCGCTGTTCGTGGCATGGGCTGCGCTCGAGCTGGCGGTGGCGAGCGGTTTGCGTGCGGCGGGCGCCTGGCCGGACGGCCTGGCCTTGACGATGTCCGTGCTGGTCGCGGCGACGATGCTGGCCTGCCTCGCGTGCTACGTGCTGTACTACCGCCTGCCGCCTTTGCTCTCGTTCGTGGACGGCGCGGTGCCGCTGGCGCTCGTGGGCGCGATGGCCGTCGCCATGGCCGCGGCCATGACGGGCGCCTGAGGCGGCGGATCCTCCCCATGCCGTCTGCGCGCCCGGTCCGTCTGCCGCCTTGCGCGCGGCGGCGCTTGCCTTTTCGGGAATCCCGCGCGCTTTCAGCGCGCTTCGCGCGATGCTTCCAACTTCCGCCCCCTCCGCCCCCGCATCCCGGCCCTCTTGGCGGCGCTGTGGTATTATGGCGGGCGCTTCCCACCACGAAAGGATTTCCCATGCAGGTGACCATATACACGGACGGTGCGGCGCGCGGGAACCCGGGCCCCGGCGGCTACGGCGCGGTGCTGCACTACGTCGACGGCAACGGGAAGCTCCACGTCAAAGAACTCTCGCAGGGGTTCGAGCGCACCACGAACAACCGCATGGAGCTTCTGGGCGCCATCGTCGCGCTCGAAGCGCTCAAGTCGCCCTGCACGGTCACGCTGCGCTCCGATTCCCAGTACGTCGTGAACGCCTTCAACCAGCATTGGGTGGACGGTTGGCTCAAGCGAGGATGGAAGAACGCGAAGAAGGAACCCGTGAAGAACGTCGATCTGTGGCAGCGCCTGCTGGCCGCCAAGGCGCCGCACGACGTGACGTTCGAGTGGGTGAAGGGACATGCGGGGCATCCGGAGAACGAGCGGTGCGACGAGCTTGCGACGGCTGCGGCCGACGGGGAGGGCCGCATCGTCGACGAGGGCTTCGAGCGCCCGTGACGCTTTGGCCTGCGAGGGCGTTGGGGGAACTGTGGTGTTCCCGTATCGTTCGCGTTCACGATAAGCGGACAGGCCGGCCGTTCTGTTACACTTGCACGCAATGTTTACGTCTGTCCCAGCATACGTGGAGGTAGTACACATGCATCAGCAGGCACGGTTCGCACAGGGCAAGAGCGCGTTGGCAGCATGCACCGCAGTCGTCCTGGCCCTTTCCCTCATGGTTCCCGCAACGGCCCTCGCCGATCCCACCTCGGCGGAGAAGCAGGCCGAGGCCGAGGCGGCGCTCGCGTCTCTCAACGCCATGCAGGAGCAGCTGGACAGGGCGTCCGACAACCACTTCACGGCGCTGCAAGAGCAGGAGGAAGCCGAGGCGAACCGCGACGCCGCTCAGGCGCGCATCGACGAGGCCAATGCGCAGATCGCCGACTTGCAGGACCGTTTGGGCTCCCGCGCCCGCAGCATGTACCGCTCCGGCAGCACCTCGATGCTCGACCTGCTTCTGGGGTCGGCCACCTTCCAGGCCTTCGCCAACAACTGGGACTTGCTGAACCAGATCAACGACGATGACGCCGCGCTCGTCCAGCAGACCAAGGACCTGCGCGCCGAAGTGCAGGAGCAGGAGGCCGTCTACGCCGAGCAGGCCCGCGTGGCCGAGGAGAAGGCCGACGAGGCCGCCCGCATCGAGGCCGAGGCCGCTGCTACGGTGGACTCCATGCAGGCCACCTACGACAGCCTGAGCGCCGAGGCGGCCGCGCTGCTCGAGCAGGAGCGCGCCGCCGAAGAGGCTGCGGCCGCTGCGGCCGCAGCGGCGACTGTCGAGGCGTCCGCGCAGCAGGGCGCTTCGAACACGAACGGCAACGGCGGCAACAAGGGCAACGGCGGAGGCAGCAGCTTCGTGCCCTCGTACGATCCCGTCACGGGCATCGCCGTCGTCGACCGCGCGTACGGGTGCCTCGGCGCGCCCTATGCCTGGGGCGCGAGCGGCCCTGGCTCCTTCGACTGCTCCGGCCTGGTGGGCTACGCGCTCACCGGCAGCTTCGGGGGCCATCCGTACACCACCGGCACGTTCATGGGCTGGCCCACGGTGAGCGATCCCCAGCCGGGCGACATCTGCGTGAACGACCACCATGCGGGCGTCTACATCGGCGGCGGCCAGATGATCCATGCGCCCCAGACGGGCGACTTCGTGAAAATCAGCGCCGTGCACAGCGGCATGAAGATCGTCCGCCAGCCGTAGGCGACCAGTTTCGCAGACTTCGAAGGCGCCCCCGCGGGGGCGCTTTCGTGCGTTTCGGGGGCTGCTTCATCCCGAAGGCGCTCGCGGCCGCTCTGGCCGCTTCAAGGGGCAGCGCGGGAAGCGGGGCTTGTCTCCGCCAGCCTGCGCCATCGGCTTCGTCCCGCCCCGTGCCGGGCGATGGCCCGAAGCGCGGATCGGAAGCTTCGCGAGGCCGTTTCGGCGCGTTGTACGAGCCTTCCGTTCCATTCCATGATCCCGAAGGCCTCCTATGGAGCTTTTTCGAATCGTTTGTCAAGGGGGAACCCGATTGCTATGATACGGTCACTGTTCCGAATACGAACGACGTATCGCAAAGGTGCAAACATGACACGAAACGTACAACGCACATCCAAGGCAGCAGTCTGCCTTCTCCTGTCCATCATGCTCGCGGTTCCCCTCACGTTCGCCTCGCCGTCGGCGGCCCACGCCGTGACGGCGGCCGAGAAGCAGGCCGAGGCCGAGGCCGCGCTCGCGTCCCTCAACGCCATGCAGGAGCAGCTGGACCAGGCATCCGCCGCATATGGCGACGCCCTGTTCGAGCAGGAGGAGGCCGAAGCGAACCGCGATGCCGCGCAGGCGCGCATCGACGATTTGAATGGCCAGATAACTGATCTGCAGGATCGCTTGGGCGATCGCGCCCGCAGCATGTACCGCTCCGGCAACACCTCGATGCTCGACCTGCTTCTGGGATCGACCACCTTCCAGGCCTTCGCCAGCAACTGGGACTTGCTGAACCAGATCAACGAGAGCGACTCCCAGATGGTCCAGCAGACCAAGGACCTGCGCGCCGAGGTCGAGGAGGAGGAAGCCGTCTACGCCGAGCAGGCGCGCGTGGCCGAGGAGAAGGCTGCGGAGGCCAAGCGCATCGAAGAGGAGGCCGCCGTCACGGTGGACTCCATGCAGGCCACCTACGACAGCCTGAGCGCCGAGGCGGCCGAGCTGCTCGAGCAGGAGCGCGCTGCTGAAGAGGCTGCCCGGGCGGCTGCGGCCGCTGCCGTGGTGGCGGCAGCCGCGCAGGAGGCCGAGAGCAACCGCGGCGGCGGAAGCGGGGGCGGCGGCAGCTCGTCGTCCGCGCCGTCGTACGTTCCCTCCACGGGCAACGCCATCGTCGATCGCGCGTACAGCCAGCTGGGCAAGCCCTACGTGTGGGGCGCGACGGGCCCGAACGCGTACGACTGCTCCGGTTTGGTGGGCTATGCGCTCACCGGCAGCTATTCTCGCGTGGGCACCACCAACACGTTCATGTCCTGGCCGCGCGTGAGCGACCCGCAGCCGGGCGACATCTGCACGACGTCCAGCCACTGCGGCATCTACATCGGCAACGGCCAGATGATCCACGCCCCCCACACGGGAGACGTGGTGAAGGTGGGGCCCGTACAGAGCGGCATGAGGTTCGTCCGCCAGCCGTAATCCTGCTTTCGATACGAGGGCGCCCCGAGGGGGCGCCCTCGTGCTATAGGCAGCCGTTCGACGGCTAGGGCAGCGCACGGCCGAGGCGCCGTCTCGTTTCGCTTTCTGCTTGGAAACGGCCGGTTGCCGGATGCTCGTTGCGGGACCGGCGCCTGTGGAGCTTTCCCGTATCGTTTGTCAAAGCGCTGCAAGGTTGCTAAGATGAAGCAACTTCTCTTACGACGAAGTACGAAAAGGTGCAAACATGACTCGAAACGTACAACGCACATCCAAGGCCGCATGCTGTCTTCTGCTCTCCCTGCTTCTGGCGCTTCCCCTTGCGCTCGGCCATCCGGCGACTGCGCTCGCCGAGCCCACGGCCGCTGACAAGCAGGCCGAAGCCGATGCGGCGCTGGCGTCCCTCAACGCCATGCAGGACAAGCTCGACCAGGCTTCCAACGATCATTTCACGGCTTTGTCCGAGCAGGAAGAGGCCGAAGCGAACCGCGACGCCGCGCAGGCGCGCATCGACGAGCTGAACGGCCAGATAACCGATCTGCAGGACCGGCTGAGCAGCCGTGCGCGCACGATGTACCGCTCCGGCAGCTCTTCGATGCTCGACCTGCTTCTGGGATCGACCACCTTCCAGGCCTTCGCCAACAACTGGGACCTGCTCACTCAGATCAACGAGAGCGACTCCCAGATGGTCCAGCAGACCAAGGACCTGCGCGCCGAGGTGGAGGGCCAGGAGGCCGTCTACGCCGAGCAGGCCCGCGTGGCGCAGGAGAAGGCCGACGAGGCCGCCCGCATCGAGGCTGAGGCGGTCGCCACGGTGGACTCCATGCAGGCCACCTACGACGGCCTGAGCGCCGAGGCGGCCGCGCTGCTCGAGCAGGAGCGCGCCGCGCAGGAGGCCGCCGAAGCTGCAGCGGCAGCCGCCGTCGTGGCTGCGGCTGCGCAGGAGGCCGAAAACGGCGGCGCGGACAACGCCGGTGCGAACAACGGCGGCGACGGCAGCAACAACGGCTCCAGCAACAGCGGCAATGCGGGCAACGGCGGCGGCAACAACGGGGGCAGCAGCAGCGGCGGCGGCAATGCGGGCAGCAGCGGCGGCAGCTCGTCGTCCGGGCCGTCGTACAACCCCTCCACGGGCAACGCCGTGGTCGACCGCGCGCGCAGCCAGCTGGGCAAGCCCTACAAATGGGGCGCGACGGGCCCGAGCTCGTTCGACTGCTCCGGCTTGGTGAGCTACGCCCTGACCGGCAGCTATTCGCGAATCGGAACCACCGCTACGTTCATGGGCTGGTCGCGGGTGAGCAACCCGCAGCCGGGCGACGTGTGCGTGGTGCACAACAGCTCGCGCCAGCATTGCGGCATCTACATCGGCAACGGCCAGATGATCCACGCTCCCCGCACGGGCGATGTGGTGAAGGTGGGCCCCGTGCAGAGCGGCATGGTGTTCGTGCGCCGCTGACGGCTTCAAATTCCGAAATGGACAAAAATCGCGGTCGAATGTGCAGTTTTCGGGGCCGATTCAGGCTCTTCGCACACAGCGATCGCGCATAATGCCTGGTCGCGAATTTCTCACACCCGATCTCCCGCCTTGCGATTGCACATTCGACCGCGGTTTCGGCCATTTTGGAATCGAGCTATTGCCGGGGGCGTCGGGCCGTTTCCGACAAGGACGGGCGCGTCGCGACTCCCGCCTTACTTGTGGTAGTAGCGGTGCTGCTCGTATTTGGGCTCGCAGCACACGTTGATGCCGAGCGTGCGGTAGAGCTTCTCGTCGGTGGAGGAGATGATGACCGAGAAGAACGCATCGCAGCCGCGCAGGTCGTCCACGTGCTCGATGAGCTGCGCGGCCAGCGGATCGGTGGCCGAGCTGATGGACAGCGCGATGAGCGTCTCGTCGGAGTGCAGGCGCGGGTTCTTGCTGTGCAGGCGCTCGGTTTTGAGGCGGCAGATGGGCTCGATGGCGTCGTCGCTGATGACGTCGATGCCGTCGTCCACGCCCGCCACGCCCTTGAGCGCGTTCATCAGAAGCGACGACGCGGCGCCCAGAAGCGTCGAGGTCTTGCCGGTCACCACGGCCCCGTTCGGCAGCACCATCGCGCCGGCGGGGCGCCCGGTCATCTCTTCCTTCAGCAGGGCGGCGCTGCGCGCGGGCGACAGGCTCGCGTTCACCCCAGCCTGGTTCATCAGCAGCTCGAGCTTCTCCACCCGCTCGTGGCCCACGCCGGTGCGCTTCACCTCCACGGCGGTCTGGAAGTAGCGGCGCACGATCTCCATGCGGGCCGCGTCGCCCACCACCTCGTCGTCGACGATGGCCATGCCCGCCATGTTCACGCCCATGTCGGTGGGCGATTGGTACGGGCTCGATCCCGAGATGCGCTCCATCATGGCTTTGAGCACGGGGAATATCTCCACGTCCCGGTTGTAGTTGACCGTGGTCTGCCCGTAGGCCTCCAAATGGAACGGGTCGATGATGTTCGCGTCGTCCAGGTCGACGGTGGCCGCTTCGTAGGCCACGTTCACCGGGTGCTTGAGCGGCAGGTTCCAGACGGGGAACGTCTCGTACTTGGCGTAGCCGGCCGCCACGCCGCGCTTGTGCTCGTGGTAGAGCTGCGAGAGGCAGGTGGCCATCTTGCCCGAGCCGGGGCCGGGCGCGGTCACCACCACGAGCGGGCGGCTGGTCTCCACGAACTCGTTCTTCCCGTAGCCCTCGTCGCTCACGATGTGGTCGATGTCGTAGGGATAGCCGGCGATGGGGTAGTGCAGCCGGCTCGTGATGCCCAGGCTGTCCAGCCGGTGCCGGAACGCGTCCGCGGCGGGCTGGCTGGCGTAGTGGGTGATGACGATGCTGCCCACCAGGAAGCCCATGCTGCGGAAGATGTCCATGAGGCGCAGCACGTCGTCGTCGTAGGTGATGCCCAGATCGCCGCGCACCTTGCTCTTCTCGATGTCGTTCGCGTTGATGGCGACGATGATCTCGACGTCGTTGATGAGGTTCTTCAGCATGCGGATCTTGGTGTCGGGCTCGAAGCCGGGCAGCACGCGCGACGCATGGTAGTCGTCGAACAGCTTTCCGCCGAACTCCAAGTACAGCTTCCCGCCGAACTGGTCGATGCGGGAGCGGATGTGCTCGGCCTGCAGCGCGATGTACTTGTCGTTGTCGAATCCGGTTCGCATGGTGAACGGGCCTTTCTTGGCGAGGACGGGCGTGTGCGCACCCCGCCGCGCCATGGCGGGAGGGCTGGCCGCAGGCCGCCGGCCCGATGGGGTGCGGCGGGGTGCGGCGAGACAGATTATAGCCTACTTTCGAAGCGCGTCGACCTTCGCGCTGCGGCATCGCGGCCGTCGGCCGCGGCGGAAGGCCGCAGGCCGCCGGCCCGCCTGCGCCGCAGTCGAAAGCCGTGCAGGCGCCGGCGTCCGAATCCTGCCGCATCCGCCTGCGCGCGGCTACCTGATCTCTCCGTGGCGCTCGTAGCGCGCCGTTTCGACGATGCGGTTGTCGTCGTCCACGAACACGACATGGGGGCGGTGCTCGCGCGCCTCCTCGGGGGAAAGCGAGCAGTAGCACATGATGATGACTTTGTCGCCGGGCTGCACGAGGCGCGCTGCCGCGCCGTTCAGGCAGATCATCCCGCTGCCAGGTTCGCCTGCTATGGTGTAGGTCTCCAGGCGGCTGCCGTTGTCGATGTCCACCACCTGCACGGCCTCGTATTCCAGGATGTCGGCGGCTTCCAGCAGCAGGGGGTCCACGGTGATGCTGCCGACGTAGTTCAGCTCGGCTTGGCGGATGGTTGCGCGGTGGATCTTGCCTTTGAGCATGTTCAGCATCATGTCAGTTCTCCGGATCGTAGAAGAAGTTGTCGATCAGGCGGGTCGAGCCGAAGCGCGCGGCGAGGGCGCACAGCACGGGGCCGTCGACGACGGCGGTCGGACGTGCGGTGCCCGCGTCGACGATTTCCACGTACTCGACGCGGGCCAGGGGCTCTTCTGAAAGCGCCGCCAGCACGGCTTCGCGCACGGCCTCGGCGGAGCGTTCGCCCGCCTCCGCGAGCGCGCGCCCTTCCGCGAGCGCTCGCGAGAGCACCGTGGCGGCGGCGCGCTCCTCGGGCGCCAGGTAGGTGTTGCGCGAGCTCTTCGCCAGGCCGTCGTCCTCGCGCACGATGGGACAGCCCACCACGTCCACGCCGAAGCTCAGGTCGCGCGCCATGCGGCGCACGACCAGCAGCTGCTGGGCGTCTTTCTCGCCGAAATAGGCGCGGTCGGGCGCGACGATGTTGAACAGCTTCGCGACGACCAGGCACACGCCGTCGAAGTGGACGGGCCGGCTCTTGCCGCACAGCTCCTCGGAAACGCCGGCCACGTGCACGGTCGTGCTGCGATCGGGGCGGTACATCTCCTCAGGCGCTGGGTGGAAGACCAGGTGGGCGCCCGCCTGCGCGCAGGCCGCGCAGTCGCGGTCCAGGTCGCGCGGGTAGCTTTCCAGGTCTTCGCCGGGCCCGAACTGCGTCGGGTTCACGAACACGCTCACCACCACGCGGTCGTTCTCGCGCGCCGCGCGCTCGATGAGGCTCTGGTGCCCCTCGTGCAGGTAGCCCATCGTGGGCACGAGGCCGATGCTCAGCCCCTCGCGCTTCCATGCGCGCACGCGCTCGCGCGCCTCCGCTATCGTCTCGATCAGGTCCATCCGGTCGTCCATGCTCGTCCTCCTGCTGGTCGTTTTCGCACTCGTGCTCCACCGTTTCACCGCGCTTCCGCGCAAGCTCGTCCGCCTCGTTTTCCGCCTGCGCCTGCGCTCCCGCTCGTCAGCGCACGCTCTCCAGCACGGCGTCGTCGATGCCGAAGGCATGCTCGGGAGCGGGGAAGGAGCGGGCCTGCACCTCGGCGCGGTAGTCCTCGAACGCCTGGGTCATGAGCCGGCCCGCCTCGGCGAAGCGCTTCGCGAATTTCGGCGCGAGGTCGGCGTACATGCCCAGCATGTCCTGGTACACGAGGATCTGCCCGTCGCAGCCCGCGCCCGACCCGATGCCGATGGTGGGCACGCCCACGGCCGCCGTCACGATCTCGGCGAGCTTGGCGGGAATGCATTCCAGCACGATGGAGAACGCCCCGGCCGCCTCGAGCGCCCGCGCGTCGTCCACGATGCGCTGCGCGGCCTCGGCGCTTTTGCCCTGCACTTTGAAGCCGCCGAACGCGTTGACGGACTGGGGCGTGAGGCCGATGTGCCCCATGACGGGGATGGAAGCGCGCACGATGGCCTCCACTTCGGCGCAGAACTGCGCGCCGCCTTCGAGCTTGACCGCTTGCGCGCCTCCCTCCTTCACCAGGCGGCCGGCGTTCTCCACCGCCTGGGCGGGGGAGAGGTGGTAGGACATGAAGGGCATGTCGGCCACCACGAGCGCCTCGCGGGCGCCGCGCGCCACCGCGCGGGCATGGTGGACCATGTCGTCCATGGTGACGGGGAGCGTGTCGTCGTAGCCCAGCATCGTCATGCCCAGGGAATCTCCCACCAGCAGGCCTTCGATGCCGGCTTCGTCCATCAGCTTTGCGGTGGAGTAGTCGTAGGCCGTCAGCATGGACAGCCGCCGGCCCTCCTCCTTCGCCTTCCGAAACGTCGTGACCGTGTTCTTCATCGGTTCACCTTTCCTTCCACAAAGGGGTTCCAGTCTGCGTAGTCCCGATCCGGGTGCTTCTCCTCGGCCAGGGAAACGAGCGTTTTGGCGAGCATGCGGTACATCTCGGCGGCTTCATCGTCGAGGTCGTCAAGATGCCGCTGGGCGGTCGGCAGGTCGTTGCGCTCCACGGGACCGGTCAGCGCCGCCGCCGCGCCCTTCTCGCAGAAGGCGCGCGCATTGCCCATGACGAGCGGTTCGAGCGCCTCGCGGGCGGCGGGGGCGTCGAAACCGCATGATTCCATGAGGCGCGCCGCCGTGGCCAGCGGGGCCAGCACGAGGTTGCTCGCGAACACGGCGGCGGCATGGTAGCGCCCCTTGTCCGCGGCGTCGACGACGTGGACGGGGTTGCCCAGGCCGCCGAAGAGCGCTTGCAGGGCGGAGACGGCCGATGCGTCCCCTTCCAGGGTGATGTGCGCCCGTTCGACCGGGTCGAGCGGGCAGAGGGGGTCGCTCAGGGCGAGCAGAGGATGGACCGAGCATGCGCGCGCTCCCACGCCGTCGGCGCCGTCGAGCACGGCCGAGGTGGTGCAGCCGCTGCAATGGCAGACGATTTTGCCGGCCAGGTCGGCCGTGTCGCGCAGCTCATGCCAGGCATCGGCTATGGCGGCGTCGGGAACGGTGATGAAGATGAGGCCGCTCGCGTCTGCGAGCTCGGATGCGGCGTCGAAGCGCCGGGAAGAGGTAAGGGAGGCGGCGGCTTGCGCAGCCGAGGGGCTGGCGTCGCAGTAGCCTGCAACGGAAAGGCCGTGCCGGGCGAAGTAGCGTCCGAGCACGGTGCCCGCTTTGCCGGCGCCTATGAACCCTGCGTTCATGGTGTCCTTTCGTGCAGAACGCTCGCGCCGGACGGCCGCGCGGCGCAAGGCCGGCTCGCGACGGGGGCGGTTCGTTCTGCGGGTACGGTTTCTCGCCTGGCGAGAATATCGTCCATTGGCGCATATTCTGCAGGGGGTCCATGCGGTGGGCAATGGGCAGAACGCTCCATTTGCCCATCGGGCGGGCGCGCGGCGGCGCGAAGGCGCGCGCCGCGCGGGCCTTCGCGGGGCAGGGGGACGGGATTCGGCGGGCGCCCGGCGCGCACGGCGGGAAGAGCGGGCCGGGCGCGCCTGCTGCCAGCTTCTGCGGGCTGGGCATCACAGCCACAGACGGTAGGCGGTCTGCGCGGCGTAGTCGGCGGTTTGGATGCAGAAGCCCGACGGGTCGAGCTCGTCGAAAGCGCTTTGGTCGATCAGGTTGTTCTTGTTCACCTTGAACGGAAGCACGACCGTCTGCGACTCGCCGGGATCGAGGTCCACGTAGGTGCCGTATTCGGGATCGTCGGAATCTTCGTCGTAGGGGCGCAGGCGGTCGTTCACCAGGTAGAAGGAGGAATCCACCATCGCGCCCGCGCCCATGGCGTCGTCAAGGCGGGCGAGGTTTTCGCTCCAGAGGGTGAATTGCGGAAGCCGCTGCCAGTCTCCGATGGGGTTCTGGGAGGCGTTGGCCACCGTCACGGTGACGGCCACGATGGCGCTGTCGTTGTACGTCGTCGGGGCCTGGCTGCTGTCTTGGCTGCTGTAGTACTGCGGGTACCAGGCGGCGAAGCTCTCGGTGGGCACGATGCGGATCTCGTCCACCGACACGTCGACGTCGGGGCACTCGTATTCCCACAGCCCCACCTGCTGATAGCGCTCGACGGCGCCGTTCGCCACGGAGTCCGCGCCCGGACGGTAGGCGTACCCCTGCACGACGCCCCGCAGTTCCAGGGTCGAGCCGGCCGGCCGGTCCACGACGCTTCGGGCGGCCAGGCCGCTTCCCTCTGTGAGCCCATCCAAGGGCTGCGGCTGCGGCTCGCGCGGCACTCCGGGCACGTATTGGCCGATGAACCATCCCATCACGAGGGCTGCGGCCACAAGGCATGCCGTGCCGGCCAGCATGCGTTTGCTGCGGTTCGTCTGCATCGCGCTTCTCCTTCGGTTCGGCCCCGCTCCGGGGGCGCATCCTTTGGCTTGCGGGCCGACCGTAGCACGCCCCCGCATCGCGCGACAACGGTGAGATATTTCACCCATCTCCTTCGACCTGGCGTTACGGCGGCAGATTCCCTCAAGGCGCCGCTTGCGGCCCGATGCTTCCGCCGACGGATGCGGCGACGGGGCGCCCTATGGTACCATCGTGGCGAAGGACGCGTTGGGAAGGGGGCGGCCCATGCTCTACGGGTACGCGACGGTCGGCATCATCGCTGCGGCTGCGGCCGCCGTGTTCGTCGCCTGCTGCGTCCACATCGCCCGTGCGGCGTTCGGCGAAGGCGCCTCCCGCATCGAGGTGCGGCTCGCCTGCTTCTGGGGAATGGCGTTCGCGCTCGACGTGGTGGGCTGCCTGGCGCTTTCCGACGCCTTCGGCGACGGGGCGGCCGCACTGTGCTCCGCCGCGTTCTGCATCCTCGCGTTCGCTGCGGGCCGCGCCCTCTCGCGATCGTGGGCGGCGCGGGATGCGGCGGAAGCCGCCCGCGTCGACGAGCTGCGCTCGCTCGCCGACCGGTGCCGGGCGGAAGGGGACTCCCTTGAGGCGCGCTGCGCCCGAGCCGCCCGCGCGTTCATGCTCACGCGCCGCGAAGAGGAGATGCTCGCGCTGCTGCTCAAGGGGCGCACCCGCTCCGAGATCGCGCGCGAGCTGTACGTGTCGGACAACACGGTGAAGACCCACATCCGCAACCTGTACCGCAAGATGGGCGTGGGCGGCAGGGAGGACCTGGCCGAATCGATGGAGGCCGCCCGAGATCGTCGCGACGGGGAGGGCCTGCTGCCCTCCGGTGTTTCCGATAGGTAAAATAAACGCGGGAACGGCAACGTCGAGCGGCTTTTCCCGTAGAATAGAAAAGCGTTTGCGGAGCGTCCGTCCAAGGCGGCCCGAGCGCTTTTTCCGCTTGCGGGCACCGGCTGTCGGGCGCATGGGAGCGCGCGAGAGGAAGACCTATGACCAAGCACATCTTCGTGACCGGAGGCGTGGTATCTTCGCTGGGCAAGGGCATCACCGCCGCGTCGCTCGGCCACCTGCTGAAGGCGCGCGGGTACAAGGTGACCATGCAGAAGATGGACCCGTACCTGAACGTGGACCCCGGCACCATGAGCCCGTTCCAGCACGGCGAGGTGTTCGTGACCGACGACGGCCACGAAGGCGACCTTGACCTGGGGCACTACGAGCGCTTCATCGACGAGAACCTGTCGCGCGAGTCCAACTTCACCCAGGGCTCCATCTACCAGACCCTCATCGCGCGCGAGCGCCGGGGCGACTTTCTGGGCGGCACCGTGCAGGTCATCCCGCACGTCACCGAGGCCATCAAGGAGCGTTTGCGCCGCATAGCCGAGCAGTCGAGCGCCGACATCGTCATATCCGAGATAGGCGGCACCATCGGCGACATCGAGTCGCTGCCGTTCATCGAGGCCGCGCGCCAGTTCAAGAAGGAGAAGCCCCTGGGTGACGTGCTGTTCGTGCACGTGACCCTGGTGCCCTACATCGCCGCGGCCCACGAGGTGAAGACGAAGCCCACGCAGCACTCGGTGAAGGAGCTGCGCTCCATCGGCGTGCAGCCCGACTTCATCGTGTGCCGAAGCGACCACGAGATAACCGACAAGGTGCGCGAGAAGATAGCGCTGTTCTGCGACGTGCGCACCGAGGAGGTGCTGGCCTGCACCGACGCGCCTTCCATCTACGAGGTGCCCATCGGCCTGCACAGCCAGGGCTTCGACGCGAAGGTGCTCGAGCGCCTGGGGCTCGCGGAGCGCGAGATCGACCTGTCGCCCATGCGCGCCTTCCTGGAGGCCACGCACCGCTGCGACGGGCAGGTGGACGTGGCCGTGGTGGGCAAGTACGTGAGCCTGCCCGACGCCTACCTGTCGGTCATCGAGGCGCTGGGGCATGCGGGCGTGCACCACGGCTGCCATGTGGAGGTCCACCTGATCGACGGCGAGGAGCTTTCCGACACCAACGCCGCGGACGTGCTGGGCGGCATGGACGGCGTGCTCGTGCCGGGCGGGTTCGGGCAGCGCGCTTTCGAGGGCAAGATAGCCGCCGCCCGCTACGCGCGCGAGAACGACGTGCCCTACCTGGGCATCTGCCTGGGGCTGCAGGCCGCGGTGTGCGAGTTCGCCCGCCACGTGGCGGGCCTCGAGGGCGCGACGTCGGCCGAGTTCGACGAGGAGGCGGCCCATCCGGTGATCGACCTCATGCCCGAGCAGGAGGACGTGGAGGACAAGGGCGGCACCATGCGCCTGGGGGCGTATCCCTGCAAGGTGGCGCGCGACACCAAGGCCTTCGCCGCGTACGGCGAGGAAGTGGTCTACGAGCGGCATCGCCACCGCTTCGAGGTGAACAACGCCTACCGCGACCGCCTGGTGGAGGCGGGGCTCGCGATATCCGGCATCTCGCCGAACGAGCGTTTGGTGGAGATGGTGGAGCTGCCCGGCCATCCGTGGTTCGTGGCAAGCCAGGGGCACCCCGAGTTCAAGAGCCGCCCCACGCGCCCGCACCCGCTGTTCAGCGAGTTCGTGGCAGCGGCGATCGCCCGGCGCGGCTAGGGCACCCGCCGGGCCGGCGTCGGAACCGCTCCGGCGGGTGTCCGCACGCTTCCGCCCGTTGCGGGCTTCGCCGGTTCGCGCTGCGGGCGTGCTATCCTGTGGGCGAACGAATGCTTCACGTGAACCATTCGTTCGTGGCGAGCGCGGTTCCAGGAAACCGCCGCTCGTGGCGAGCGCGGTTGCCGGGAAGCCGCCGTCTGTTGTGGCGGATGCGGCTTTTGAAAGCCGCCGTGCACGGCGCATGCGGTTCGCAAGGAGCCGCTCTGGCGGGCGTCGACGACGAGGTTGGTGGATGGACGAGCTGTTCCGGGAATATCTGGACTACCTGCGCGTGGAGCGCGGCAGCTCGCCGCTCACCGTGACGGCCTACGCGAGAGATCTGAAGGACTACGCCGCGTTTTTGCAGGAAAGGGGCGTGGCCGATGTCGGGGAAGTGGATCGCGACGCGGTGGTGGCGTACGAGGCCGACCTCTTCACGCGCGGCTACGCCGTGTCGAGCATCGATCGGCGCATCTCGGTGCTGAAGGGCTTCCACCGCTTCCTCGTGCGCGAGGGCCGTGCCCGGCGCAACCCCGCCGACACGCTGCAGCTGCCCAAGGCGCCCGAGCGCCTTCCTGACGTGCTGTCCGTCCAACAGGTGGACGACCTGCTGTCGCAGCCGCTGGAGCCCGGGCCGCTGCCGCTGCGCAACCGCGCGCTTTTGGAGGTGCTGTACGGATGCGGCTTGCGCGTGAGCGAGTGCGCAGGCCTCGATCTGGGAGACGCGGTGCTTGACGAGGGCTATCTGCGCATCGTCGGCAAGGGGGGCAAAAAGCGCGTCGCGCCCATCGCGGGCGCCGCGCGGCGCTTGCTCTCCGACTATCTGGAGAGGGGCCGTCCCGAGCTCGTGCGGCCCTACGCGAAGCCGACGGCCGCGGTGTTCCTGAACGCGCGCGGGGGCCGCCTCACGCGCCAGAGCGTGCACGCCGTCGTGGCCGATGCCGGCCGGACGATCGGCGTGGCGAACCTGCATCCCCACACCCTGCGCCACTCCTTCGCCACCCACATGCTGGAGGGCGGCGCCGACCTGCGCGTCATCCAGGAGATCCTCGGCCACTCCGACATATCGACCACCCAGGTCTACACCCATGTGGGACGCTCGCACATCCGCGAGGAGTACCTGAGCGCCCATCCCCGCGCCAAGTAGCCCCGCTCCGCTTCCGGATCTCATTCCGATCCGCCCGCAATCCAGCGCCGATCCCACCTCGGTCCAGCCCACCGATGGCTTCGATCCATCCGCAATCCAGCCGAAGTCCAGCCTTGATCCATTCGCAATCTCAGCCGAAACCCCGCTCCGATCCGGCTTCGATCCGTTCGCAATCCGCCACGGCCCGATTCCGGATCCGGCCCTCCCTTCACGGGCGTCACTCGATTGGCAGTCGATGTTTCACGTGAAACATTCGTTCGCATATTTGCCGCAAGCCGGCCGCGGCCCGATTCCGGCTCGCCCTCGACCGTCCCCGATCCAGCTTCTGTCCGACCTCGACCGTCCTCGATCCAGCACGTCCTGCTCCGCTGGTTCCACCCTTCACCGCAAAAAGCCTCCGGCAAAAAGCCTCCGGCAAAAAGGCCGCGCGCTCGCGCATTTCGGGCGGCGCTTTTTGCAGCAGGTTGTTTCACGTGAAACATATGTTCGTCTGTTTGTCCTGATCCAGGACGCGCGTTTGCGACGCGTTCAAGCCGGCGGCTTGAACGAAACGTTGAGCGGGAGGCGGTCACAGTTTTCGCACAACCTGCCTTCTTGCGCGGACGGGCTCGATGCGATCCCACATGTTGTGCCTGTCCGTCGAAGCTTCGTCTACATGTTGCCGAAAGCGGTTCGCCAGCCTTCGGTCCTCGAACAACGGCGCGGATGCGGGGTGGTTTCAGGACGGTTGAAATGGGGCCCAATTCGCATATTTTGTTGCGAAGTGGGGCGAAGTGGGATAGAATTCCAAACATCGAAAGGCCGTGTGGGACGCGGCGGGAAGGAAGGCATGGCCGAAGAGACCGAAAAGATCGTCGATCTCAACAGCGCGTACCGCCACAAGGTGGACGCGAAGGGCCGCATGTCGCTTCCCTCGACGTTTCGCAAGGTGCTTTCGACGGATTTGGTGGTAACCCGCAATCCGAAGGACGAGTGCCTGTACGTGTTCGAGCCGCAGGGCTTCAACGCGTGGGTGGCCAAGGTGTTCAAGGACAAGTTCGGCGAGTTCGACGACACGAACGACCTGCACCTCCGCCTGCGCCGCAAGCTCAAGTCGCGGGCCGCCGACGTGTCGATCGACGCGTCGGGGCGCATCATGCTCTCAACCGAGCAGCGCGAGGCAGTGGGCATCGACAAGGACGTCGTCGTCGTCGGCAACACGGGCTACTTCGAGATCTGGGACGCAAAGCGCTACGATCAGGTGGACGACGACACCGATCTCAACCTTCTGTTCGGCTGATCGCAAGGCGTGAGCGAAATGACAAGCGAATATCGGCATACACCGGTTCTGCTCGCCGAGTGCCTCGAATACTTGAACCTTGAACCACAGCACACATTCGTGGATGCAACACTCGGCGGTGCAGGGCATTCTTTCGAAGCGGCCAAGCTCCTGGGGAGCGCGGGCACGCTCGTGGGCATCGATCAGGACGAGGTGGCGCTGGCCGCCGCCCGTCGCAAACTCGGGACGCTGCCCGGCGACGCGCGCCCGCGCCTCGAACTCGTGCGCGGCAACTTCGGAGCTATGGACGAAGCGCTCTTGAGCGCGGAGGTGCCCGGGGTCGACGCGTTCCTGTTCGACCTCGGAGTGTCTTCGGTGCAGATAGACACGCCGTCTCGCGGCTTCTCCTTCAAGGAGAACGGCCCTCTTGATATGCGGATGGATCCGGGGAAACAGACCCTCAACGCAGCTGAGATCGTGAACACCTACAACGCAGCAGATCTCACTCGGATCATCCGTATGTACTCCGACGAGAAGTGGGCGAGCCGCATCGCCGAGTTCATCGTGCGGGAAAGGCAGAACGCCCCGATCGAAACGAGCGCGCAGCTCGTCGACGTCATCAAGGCGGCCATCCCCGCATCGGCCCGCCGAGCGGGCGGCCATCCTGCCAAGCGCACGTTCCAAGCGCTGCGCATCGAGGTGAACGGCGAGCTGGACGTGCTCAAAAGCGGCCTTGACGCCGCCGTCCGCTGGCTCAACCCTGGCGGCCGGCTCGTGGTCATCAGCTACCACTCGCTGGAGGACCGCATCGTCAAGGAGACGTTCGCGTCGTTCGCCAACCGGTGCACCTGCCCGCCCGACCTGCCGGTCTGCGCGTGCGGGAAACGTCCGATACTCGACATCGTCACGCGCAAGCCGGTCGTGCCGACCGCCGAAGAGGTGGAGCGCAACCCGCGCGCGCGCAGCGCCAAGCTCCGCGTCGCCCAGAAGCGCTGAGCGCGCTTGCGGCCTCGACGGCCGCGCCGTGAGAACGGCCCGAATCGACCACTGCGTCGGCGCCCAACGCCGATGAACATACGAACAGACGACACGCGCACGACCCGCCACACGCAGACCGAATGAAGAAAGGGGGTTGGACATGGGCGCAGCACCGGCATATTCGTACTACCCCGAACGAGCTCCCGAACGCATCGAGCGGGCGCCGCGCACGCGCATCAGCGTCGTGCCGGGCCAAGGGCCGCGCACGCAGTCCCCGACCCTCCCTTCGAGTGTCGTCTTCCTGGCGAAGGCCGTGGCCGTCGTGCTGGTGGTGGTTTCCCTGGTGGCGTTCGCGCGCATCGCGCTGTCGTCGGCCACGGTGGCGACCTCGGTGCAGGCCCAGGAGCTTTCGAGCCAGATCGACGAGGCCCGCTCGAGCGGGGCGTCGCTCGAGGTGTCCCAGAGCCTGCTCACCAACCCGACGTACCTGAAGCAGCAGGCCGCAGGGCTCGGCATGGCCGCCCCGGCGGCGATCGACACGATCGATCTGGGCACCGACGTCGTCGCGTACGACGGCGCCGGCAACCTGTCGCTTTCGAAGAGCGTGGCCCTGGCCGCCGGCCTCGGAGAGTAGCGTCGTGGCGGATCGGTCCGAAGCGCCGCGGGGCGCGCGCAGCTCGCGGCGCGGCGGCAGCTCGCGCTCGTCCGACCGCCCCGCGCGCCCGCAGGCATCGCGCTCCGGCCGTCCGGCGCGCGGCGCGTCCTCCCCGCGCCGCCCCCGCCCGTCCCAGGTGGATTTCGCCCCCAGCTCGAACCGCATGTTCATCCCCCTCGTCCTGTTCGCCGTCGTGGCGGTGCTGTTCCTGTGCCGTCTCGTGTACCTGCAGGTCGTCGCCGCGCCCGAATTCTCGGCCATGGCCGAGAGCGCGCGCACCGTGCAGCTTCCCATCGAGCCGCGGCGCGGCACCATCTACGACCGCAACGGCACCATACTCGCCGTCAGCGTCGAGGCTTCGAGCGTGTACGCGAACCCTTCCGAGGTCGAGGACGTGAACGCGACCGCTTCGGCGCTCGCTTCCGTGCTGGGCGGCGAGGCGAAGGACTACCTGGGCACGCTCACGGCCGACAAGACCAGCTTCGCGGCCGTGAAGCGCAAGCTGGACGTCGAGGTGGGCAAGCAGGTGAGCGAGCTCAAGCTCGACGGCGTCTACGTCGTGGAGGACACGCGCCGCGAGTATCCCAACGGGCAGGTCGCAGGCCAGATCGTCGGCGCCTGCAGCACGGCGGCCGACGAGGAGAAGAACCGCGAGTACTACTACGGCATATCGGGGCTCGAGGCGTACTACAACGACATCCTGTCGGGAGAGCCGGGCTACTACGAGGCCGAGCGCGGCCGCGACGGCACGCCCATACCGGGCGGCGTGCACGAGGAGACGGCGGCCGTCGACGGCCAGGACATCATCATCTCGATCGACCTCGAGCTGCAGCAGTACGTGGAAGAGCGCCTTGCGGCGGGCGTCCAGGAGGTGGGCGGCACCAGCGGCACGTCCGTCGTGATGGACGGCGGCACGGGCGAGATATACGCGGCGGCTTCGCTGCCCCTGTTCAACCCGGCCGACCGCTCGACGGTGGAAGAGGGTGCCACGGAGCTCAAGGCGGTCACCGACCTGTTCGAGCCGGGCTCCATCTTCAAGTCGGTTTCCACCATGGCCATCCTCGAGACGAACACGATGGCTCCCGACGACACGCTGTTCTGCCCTGCCGTGATCGAGGCCGACGGCTACCAGATATCGGATGCGCACGAGCGCGGGGACGAGACGTTCACGCTGCGCCAGATCCTCGACCAATCGTCGAACGTGGGCATATCGCTGGCCACCCAGCGCATGGGCTTCGACAAGCTCTACGACTACATCCTGGAATACAACCTGCACGAGAAGACGGGCGTGGACTACCCGGCCGAGGGCGAGGAGGGCACCGACGTTTTGGGCTACATGGTGCCGTTCGAGAGCCTGAGCACGGTGGGCGCCTACAACGTGAGCTTCGGCCAGGGCATATCGCTCACGCCCTTGCAGATCACGCGCTTCTACGGCGCGCTCGTCAACGACGGCGTGGAATGCACCCCGCACTTCCTCGTGTCGAAGCCGCAGTCGGGCGAGGCGGCCGAATACGCCACCGAGGACGTCGTCAAGAACAAGCAGGCCATCCCCACGATGGTGGACATGCTCAAGACGGTGGTCACCGACGGCACGGGCACGGCGGCGGCCATCGAGGGCTACAACGTGGCGGGCAAGACGTCCACGGCCGAGATATACGACGAGGAGAACGGCGGCTACCGAAAAGGCGTGTACAACCTGGCCTTCACCGGGTTCCTGGCCGGTTCGTCGAGCCAATTGGTTTGTTTTGTGGGTGCGAACGAGGTTCCCGGCAGCCGTGTGGTCACGCCGATTTTTAAGGATATAATGGCAACTGCTATCGACCGGTTCAAGATAACGTCTGAGTGAGGAAGCGCCATGGGCAAGACCTGTACCGAACTGTTCGCGGGGCTGGACTGCACCGTCATCGGCAACGCCGACGACGAGGTGAGCGGCATCGCCTACCGCAGCGACCGGGTGCAACCCGGGGATGCGTTCTTCTGCATCGTCGGCATGGCGGCCGACGGCCACTCGTTCGCGCAGGATGCCATCGACCGCGGCGCGAAGGTCCTCGTCGTGGAGCGCAAGGTGTATTTGGCCGACGCCACGGACGTCACCGAGGTCGTGGTGTCCGACACGCGCAAGGCCATGGCGCACGCCGCGGCGAACTTCTACGACCATCCTTCCCGCGACTTCGCCCTCGTGGGCATCACCGGCACGAACGGCAAGACCACCACCACCTACCTCGTGGAGCACATCGCGCGCGTGGCGGGCAAGCGCACGGGCGTCATCGGCACCGTGGGCGTGACCATCGGGGACGCGCAGGAGAAGACGGCGCACACGACGCCCGAGTCGCCCGATTTGCAGCAGCTGCTCGCGCGCATGCGCGACGAGCGCTGCGACGTGGTGGCCATGGAGGTGAGCTCGCATGCGCTCGATCTGGAGCGCACGTGGGACACGGCGTTCGCCGTCACGGCGTTCTCGAACCTCACCCAGGACCACCTGGACTACCATCATACGTTCGAGGCGTACTTCGAGGCGAAGGCGCGGCTGTTCTCCAAGGACTATCCGGCGCGGCGCGTCATCTGCGTGGACGACAAATGGGGCAAGGAGCTCCTGCGCCGCTGTTCGGCGGCGGAGGACAAGGTGGTCACGACGGGATTCGACCCTTCCGCCCAGATACATCCCGTGGACGTGCGCTACGCGCCCACGCACACGTCCGTCACGCTCGACGTGCGCGGCTCCCGCATCTCGTTCGACTACCCGCTGGTGGGCAAGTTCAACGTCGAGAACATCATGTGCGCGTTCGGCATCGGCCTGCAGCTGGGATTCTCGCACGACGTCATCGTGGAGGCGCTGGAGGAGGCCCCGCAGATCCCCGGCCGCCTGGAGCGGGTGGGCGCTGCGCACGACGGCGGCGTGTCCGTGTTCGTGGACTACGCGCACACTCCCGACGCGCTGGAGAAGGCGCTCTCGTCCATCATGGCGCTCACGCCCGGCCGCACCTTCTGCGTGTTCGGCTGCGGGGGGGACCGCGATGCCAGCAAACGGCCCATCATGGGAAAGGCGGCCCTTGCGGCCGACCGCGCCATCGTGACGAGCGACAACCCGCGCACCGAGGATCCCCGGTCCATCATCGACGACGTCGTGAGCGGCATGGGATCGGGTGAGGGCCGCTTCGACGTGGAGCCCGACCGCCGCGCCGCCATCGCGCTGGCGCTCTCGCAGGCCGAGCCCGGAGACTCGGTGCTGGTGGCGGGCAAGGGCCATGAGGACTACCAGCTCATCGGCGACCAGGTCCTCGCGTTCGACGACCGCGTCGTCGCGGCCGAAGAGCTGGAGAAGCGCTTCGCGCCTTTTGCCTCCGCGGGCGAGGGGGCGTCCAAGTAGCCATGCGCCTGAACGCAAAGCAGATAGCCGCCTGCACGGGCGGCACGTTCGCGGTCGAGCCGCTCGATCCGCGGGCGCTCGCGACGGGCATCGCCTGGGATTCCCGCGACGTGGAGGAAGGCGACGCGTACGTGGCGCTGCCGGGCGCGCGGGTGGACGGCCACGACTTCGTCGGAGCGGCCCTGCGCGCGGGTGCCGTCCTGGCGCTGGTCATGCAGCCCATCGACGAGGCCGCGCGCCTGCTGGCCCGCGAGCTGGGCGCGGCGGTGATCGAGGTTCCCGACACGGCCGCCGCGGTGACCGACATCGCGCGGGCGTGGCGCCCCCGTTTGAAGGGGCGCGTGATCGGGCTGACGGGCTCGACGGGCAAGACCACCACCAAGAACCTCGTGCGCGACGTGCTGGCCGCCTCCCATTCGGTGGTGGCCACGGCTGGCAACCAGAACAACGAGCTGGGCGTTCCCAAGACGCTTCTGTCCGCCGATCCCGAGACCGAGATGGTGGTCGTCGAGATGGGCATGCGGGGCCCCGGGCAGATCGCCGAGCTGTGCGGGTTCGTGCGCCCCGACTGGGGCCTCGTCACGAACGTGGGGGAAAGCCACATCGAGCTTCTGGGCAGCCGCGAGAACATCGCGCGCGCCAAAGCCGAGCTTTTGTGCGCGCTGCCTCCGACGGGCACCGCCTTCCTGAACGGCGACGACGACCTGTCCGACTTCATGTTGGAGCAGGCCGCCCGCCGCGATGCGGCGGGGGACGTCGTGTGCTTCGACGGCTCGGGCTGTCTTGCCGCCGCGCCGGACGGCGATGCGGGATGGCGATGCGGCCCCGCCGTATGGGCGGAGGACGTCCGTCTGGACGAGCAGGGGCGCGCCCGATTCACGCTGTGCGCCCGCGGGTTCTCCGACGGGACGGCGCCGGATGCGGGCGATGCGGTCGAGCGCCAGGAGTGCGCGCTCGCGCTGCGCGGGCTGCACAACGTGGCGAACGCCTGCGCCGCGGCCGCGGTCGGCCGCAAGGCGGGCATGGGGCTGGCCGTTATCGCGGACGCCCTCGCCGGGGCGCTTCCCGAGGCGGGTCGCCAGGAAGTGCTCAGGGCCCGCGGAGGATTCACCGTGGTGAACGACGCCTACAACGCCAACCCCGACTCCATGCGCGCTTCGCTCGCCACGTTCTGCGCGCTCGGGGTGCCGGGGCGCCGCGTGGCCGTGCTGGGCGACATGGGGGAGCTGGGCGACTACGCGCCCGCATGCCACGAGGGCATCGGCGAGCTGGCCGCGACGCTGCCGCTCGACCGCCTCGTCTGCGTGGGCGAGCTGTCCGCCCATATCGCCGGCGCGGCCGAGCGCGCGGGCATGGACGCCGCGCGCATCGTCCGCGCATCCTCGCTTTCCGACGTGCTCGGCGATTTGGACGCCTACGTTGAGCCGGGGGACGCCGTGCTGGTGAAGGCCTCCCATTTCATGGGACTCGAACGCGTGGTCGAAGGGCTGGTCAACTAATATGTTTGCGATTTTTTCCCAATATCCGACGTTCCTGGTGTTTTTGGCCGTGGTGGCGGCCATCGTCATCACGATGGCGCTCACGCCGCTGTGGATCAGGTTCCTGAAGCTCAGCCACATCGGCCAGCAAGTGCGCGCCGACGGGCCCGAGAGCCATCTCGTCAAGCAGGGCACCCCCACCATGGGCGGCGTCATCATGCTTTTGGCCGTGGTGGCCACGGCGCTGCTCATCGGCCTGCCCACGCCCGAGACCTTCGTGCTTCTGGCGGCCACGGTGCTCACGGGGCTTCTGGGCTTCATCGACGACGCGTCGAAGGTGGTCAAGGAGCGCTCGCTGGGCCTGACGCCCAAGATGAAGCTCATCGGCCAGTTCGCCATCGCCACGGCGTTCGTCCTGGCGGCGGTGAACCTTTTGGGCATCCCGCCCACCGTGGAGATCCCGTTCGTGGCCACGCTCGATTTCGGCATCCTGACCACGATCGTGCCCATCGGCGACGGCATAGCCGTCCCCTGGCTCTACGTGCTGTTCGTGAACATCCTGCTCGTGGGGCTGTGCAACGCCGTGAACCTGACCGACGGCCTGGACGGCCTGGCCGCGGGCACCGTCATGATCGTCATGATCGTGATGGCGGCCATCGCGTACCGCTCCAACCTGCTCGAGCCGGCCATCTTCGCCGCAGCCCTCGCCGGCGCGTGCGTCGGGTTCCTCTGGTTCAACTCCTTTCCCGCCGACATCTTCATGGGCGACACCGGATCGCTCGCGCTCGGCATGGCGCTGGGCTGCCTGGCCGTGCTCACCAAGACCGAGTTCATCTCCATCATCATCGGCGGGCTGTTCGTCGCCGAGGCCCTGTCGGTCATGATCCAGGTGTTCTGGTACAAGAGGACGAAGCGGCGCATCTTCCTCATGGCGCCTTTGCACCACCACTTCGAGAAGAAGGGCTGGAGCGAAACGAAGGTGGTCGTGCGCTTCTGGATCATCTCGGGCGTGCTCGCCGCGACGGGCTTCTCGCTGTACTTCGCCGAGACGCTCATGGCGGTGGCGTAGGGCATGGACGCGCGCGAACTCCTCGCCGACCGCAAGGGGGCGCCTCGGCGCCTCGGCCATGTGCTCGTCCTGGGCCTGGGCAAGAGCGGCCGCGCGGCAGCCGAGTACTGCCTGCCCCTCATCGGCGATCGCGTGGAATCGCTCTCGATCGCCGCTGGCGGGCGCACGCGGGAATCCGAGGCCTTCGGGGCCGAAGCCGTTTCGCGCGGGGCCCGCGTGGCGTTCGGCGACGACGGCGTGGCCGAGCTTTCGCCTCTGGTGGCGGGCGGGCGCTTCGACCTGTGCGTGGCGAGCCCTGGCATCCCGCCGTTCTCGCCGCTCTACGAGGCGGCCGGCAGGCTGTCGGACGACATGGCGGGCGAGCTCGAGTTCGCCTGGCGGGAAAGCGCCGCGGACAGCCGCTGGATCGCCGTGACGGGCACGAACGGCAAGACGACGGCCTGCGCCTGCACGGCGCACGTGCTGGCCTCGGCCGGCCTGCGGGCGGCGGCCGTCGGCAACATCGGCGACACGTGCATCGAGGCGGTGGCCGCGAAAGACACCGACGTCTACGTGGCGGAGACGTCGTCCTACCAGCTGGCCTCCACGAGCCGCTTCGCCCCGGACGTGGCCGTGCTGCTCAACGTCACGCCCGACCATCTGCACTGGCACGGCTCCTTCGAAGCCTACCGCGACGCGAAGCTCAAGGTGCTCGCGAACCTTCCCGGCACGCCGGGCGGCACGGCCGTGCTCGACGCGACCAACGATGTCGTGCGGGCCGAGGTCCGCCGCCTGCGCGCGCAGTCCGTGGCCGAGCGCGGCTTCTCCTACGTCCCTTTGGGGACGGCGTCGGGCCTGTCCGGCGACATGCGGGCGGCCTGCGGCAGCCGCAACGCCGCGTTCCTCGGAGCCGACGGCGCGCTGCGCGTGGCGCTGGACGGCGTCGAGCACGAGCTGCTGCGCGCCGACGAACTGCTGATCAAAGGCGAGCACAACGCCTCCAACGCCCTCGCCGCCGCTTCGGCCGCGCTCGCCCTTGGCGTGCGTCCCGCCGACGTCGCGGCCGGGCTGCGCACGTTCGCGCCGCTCGAGCACCGCATCGAGCCGTGCGGAGAAGTGCGCGGCGCGCGCGTCTTCAACGATTCGAAGGCCACGAACGTCGACGCCACGCTCAAGGCGATCGCGTCGTTTCCCGAAACGCGCCCCATCGTGCTTTTGGGAGGCGAGGACAAGGGCACCGACCTCGCCCCGCTCGTGGCGGCCGCCCGCGCCCATGCGCGCGCCGTCGTGTGCTTCGGCGCTGCGGGCCCCCGGTTCGCGTCGGCGTTCGGCGTCGGCGGACCTGCGAGCGACCAGCCTTCGAGCGAGAAAAGCGGCCTTCTCGTTCTGCGCGCCGAGCATCTGGAGGACGCGCTCGATGCGGCGCTCGAGCTTGCGGGTGCGGGCGACGTCGTGCTGCTGTCGCCGGCCTGCGCGTCGTTCGACGAGTTCGGATCGTTCGAAGAGCGCGGCCGCGCGTTCAAGGCGCTCGTCGCCGACCGCGCCGCGCACGGGGCGTAGGGGCGCGCCGTGGCTTCCGCTCGCGACACGCGGGATGCGCCCGCGCACGTCCTCGGCCCGCGCCTGCTGCTGCTCGTCACGGTGCTCGCACTGCTGCTCATCGGCCTGGTGATGGTGTACTCGGCCTCGACGGTCGAGGCGCTCTCGGAGGGGTCGAACCCGGCGGCGTACCTGTTGGACCAGCTCAAGTTCGCCGTCATCGGCGTGGTCTGCGCGCTCGTGGTGTGGAAGTTCTTCCCCTACGAAGTGTGGAGGGGCCCGCTCATCTGGGCGGTGTGGGGGCTCGCCGTCGGCATGCTCGTGCTCGTGGCCGTCATGGGCACGGTGGGGCTCGGCGCGCAGCGCTGGCTCTCGCTCGGGTTCATCAGCCTGCAGCCCTCGGAGTTCGCCAAGATCGCGTTCATCCTCATGGGCGCGCGCATTCTGGACCGCTTCCGTGCGGGCGAGCTGGCGACGCGCGATTTGTTCGTGCAGGCGGCCGTGCTCATCCTCATACCCGTCCTGTTCCTGTACCGCACGCAGTCCGACCTGGGCACGACCCTCATCATATTCGTCGGCATCCTGGCGGTCATGTGGATCGGCGAGGTGCCGCTGCGCGTCATCCTCGTCATCCTGGGGATCGGAGCGGCGTTCGCGGTCGTCGCCACGGTGTTCACGGGCTATCGCTCGGACCGCCTCCTGTTCCTCAATCCCTGGGACGACGGCAGCGACGGCTACGGCAACGGCTGGCAGCTCATCCACTCGTTCTACGCCTTCGCGGACGGGGGGCTGTTCGGCGTCGGCATCGGGAACTCGCGCGAGAAGTACCTGTGGCTGCCCGAGGCCGAGACCGACTTCATCTTCGCCATCATCGGCGAGGAGCTGGGCCTGGTCGGCGCGTTCGGCGTCATCGTGCTGTTTTTGCTGCTGCTGTACGCGGGCATGCGCATCGCGCGCTCGGCCCCGGACAACTTCGGCGCCATGATAGCCGGCAGCTGCACGATCATGCTCGTGTTCCAGGCGTTCCTCAACATCGGATGTGTCATGGGCGTCCTGCCGACCACCGGCAAGCCCTTGCCGTTCATTTCGTCGGGCGGCTCGTCGCTCATCGCGACGCTCATCATGGTGGGCCTCGTGCTGTCGGTGTCGCGCGCGGCGGGAGCCCCCAGCGTCTACGACCGCAGGCGCGACGACCTGCGCATCGTGCGCGCGGCCCCGACCGACGCGGGCGCCCGGGCGGGCCGAAGCAGCCGAACGCAGTCGTCTCGGCGGAGCAGGAGGTAGCGTATGCTCATCGTTCTTTCCGGCGGCGGGACCGCCGGCCACATCAACCCGGCGCTCGCGCTGGCCGACGTGCTCCAGGAACGCGGGCACGACGTGCGGTTCGCCGGCACGCCCACGGGCGTGGAGGCGCGCCTCGTGGCGCAGGCGGGCATTCCGTTCACGCCCTTCGAGGCGGCCGGGTTCGACCGCAGCCATCCGCTCACGCTGCCGAAGGCCGTCGCCAAGATCCAGCGGAGCACGCGCGCCGCGCGCCGCTGGTTCGACGAGATCGAGCCCGACGCGGTGGTGGGGTTCGGCGGCTACGTGTGCATACCCGTGGCCCGCGCCGCCGAGCAGCGCGGCATCCCCGTGGTGGTGCACGAGCAGAACTCGGTGATGGGCATGGCGAACAAGTACCTGGCCCGCCGGGCGGCCGCCGTGTGCCTGACCTACGAGCATGCGGCGTCGGCGCTCAAGGACGCGAGCCGCGTGCGCATCACGGGCAACCCCGTGCGCGCGAGCGTGTTCGCCGCCACGCGCGAGGAGGGGCGCGAGCTGTTCGGCATCCCGCAGGACGCCCGCATGCTGCTCGTGACGGGCGGCAGCCTGGGCGCGCGCCACCTGAACCAGGCCGTCGCCGCGCTCAAGGGGGCGCTGCTGTCCTATGAGGACCTGCATGTCGTCCACGTCGCCGGGCCGAAGGAGCTCGACGCGACGGCCGCGGCGCTGGCGCTCTCGCCTGAGGAGGAACGGCGCTGGCACCTGTTCGGCTACCTCGACCGCATGGGCGAGGCCATGGCCGCCGCCGACGCGATCGTGTCGCGCGCAGGAGCCACGTCGCTCGCCGAGATATCCGCGCGCGCCCTGCCCGCGCTGCTCGTGCCGTTCCCGTTCGCCACGGAGGACCACCAGACCACGAACGCCCGGGCGTGCGTGGAGGCGGGCGCGGCGTACATGGTGGCCGACGCCGACGTGGAGGGCCCCGAGTTCGAGCGCCTGCTGCGCTCGCTCGTCGAGGACGGCGGCGCGCGCGAGCGCATGGCGCAGGCGGCCCGCGCCCAGAAGACGCGCGACGCGGCCGGGCTGTTGGCCGACGCGGTCGTGGAAGCGGCCCGCGCGCACGGCGCCGCGGCGGGCCGATAGGGTACAATAGCGCTTCGCGAGCCGGGCGGCGGGAAGGTCCGCCGCCCGCGTGCGCGCGCCGGGCCGCGGCTTGCGCGCCGATGGGCGCAAGGGGCCGAGCGCCGGGGCCGCTGCTTGCAAGGACGAGATCGAAGGGTACAGGATGGAAACAGCGCGTATCGAACAGGTGCATTTCATCGGCATCGGAGGAGTCGGCATGAGCGGCATCGCCCGCGTCGCCGCCGACCAGGGCATGCGGGTGAGCGGTTCGGACATCAAGGAGAGCCGCTACACCAAGCAGCTCAAGGACGTCGGCGTGGAGGTGCGCATCGGCCACGATGCGGCCAACGTCCCCGCGGGAGAACCCGTCGTGGTGGTGTCGACCGCCATCCTGGACAACAACCCCGAGCTCGTCGCGGCCAAGGAGCGGGGGCTTTCCATCTGGCACCGCGCCCAGATGCTCGCCTACCTCGGGGTGGACCTCGAGACGCTTGCGGTGGCGGGCACGCACGGCAAGACGACCACCTCCTCCATGCTGGCGAGCGCCCTCGACGGCATGGGGCTCGATCCCACCTTCCTCATCGGCGGCATCGTGCGCGCCTATGGCACGAACGCGCATTCCGGAACGGGGCGCTACTACGTGGTGGAGGCCGACGAGAGCGACAAGTCGTTCATGCACCTCGCGCCCCGCGCGGTGCTGGTCACCAACATCGAAGCCGACCACCTGGACCACTACCGCGATCTCGACGAGATATACGAGAAGTTCGCGGCCTTCATGGGCTCGGTGCCCGAAGACGGCGGCGTGATCGTGGCCTGCGGCGAGGACGAGGCGCTCGTGCGCATCGCCCGCGCGGCGGGGCGGCGCCTGCTCACCTACGGGTTCGGCGAGGAGTGCGACCTGCGCGTCACCGCCTGCGAGCCGCGCGGCGTCGGCAGCGACTTCACGCTCGCGCTGCCGGACGGGAGCACGGTCGAAGCGCACGTCAAGCAGAACCCGGGCCGGCACAACGTGCTGAACGCCGCCGGGGTGATCGGGCTTTTGTGGGCGCTCGGGCACGATCCGGCCGAGGCGGCCCGCGCGCTCGCGGAGTTCGCAGGCGTCAAGCGGCGCTTCGACCTGGTGGGAGAGGCGGCCGGGATCACGGTCGTGGACGACTACGCGCACCATCCCACCGAGATCGCCGCCACCATCGACGCCGCTTCGAAGCTGGGCTACCGGCACGTCCACGTGCTGTTCCAGCCGCATCGCTACTCGCGCGCGCCGCTGTTCACCGAGGTGCTCAAAGACGAGTTCGCCGCCGCGTTCGACGCAGCCGACGCCGTCACGTTCATGGACGTGTACCCGGCCGGCGAAGCGCCCGTTCCCGGCGTGTCGGGCAAGACGTTCTTGAACGTCGTGCTCGACCATCCCGGGCACCCGGAAGCCTCCTACGTCCCGCGCCGCGTCGAGGTCGTGCCCCATCTGGCGTCCAAGCTGGAACCGGGCGATTTGGCGATCACCATGGGCGCGGGCGACGTGACGGCCGTCGGCCCCGAGCTCGTGGAGGCGCTTTCCCGCGCCTCCCGCGCAGCGGCCGGGCCTTCCGGCGGCAGGGCGTGATGCGACCATGACCGCGCGCCACGCTTCGCCCCTCGAGGCGCTGCTCGTCGACGAGTCCTTCGATGGCGACATCTACCCCAACGAGCCCATGGCCCGGCACACCATGTACCGCATCGGCGGCCCCGCCCGCTTCTTCGTGCAGGCAGGATCCGTCGGCGCGCTCAAACGCCTCGTCGAAGTCTGCGAGGAGTCCCAGGTGGAATGGGTCGCCGTTGGGCGGGGGAGCAACCTGCTGGTGGCCGACGAGGGGTTTTGCGGCGTCGTGGTGACGCTCGGGAGGGATTTCCGCGTGTGCCGCTACGACGAGGCGGAGCATCGCTTCTGCGTGGGCGCCGGCGTCCCCCTGTCGTCGGTGGTGCAGGACGCGTTCCATCGCTCGCTCGCCGGCCTCGAGTTCGCCGTGGGCACGCCGGGAACCGTCGGCGGCGCGCTGCGCATGAACGCGGGCTCGCGCGACGAGTGGATAGGCTCGCGCGTCGTGTCCGTCACCACGTTCTCGGCCCAGCGCGGCCTCGTCCGCCGCGGAGGCGACGAGATAGCCTGGGGCTACCGCACCAGCTCGTTCGAGCCCGACGAGGTCATCGTGGAATGCGAACTTTCCGTAGAACCTGCCGACCCGTTCTTCATCCGCGGTAAGATGGAGGCGTCGCATGCGCGGCGCAAGAAGACGCAGCCCCTCACGTACCCTTCGTGCGGAAGCGTCTTCAAGAACCCGGAAGGGGAGTCGGCCGGCGCCCTCATCGAGCGGGTCGGCCTCAAGGGCTGCGCGATCGGCGGAGCCCAGGTTTCGGAGGTGCATGCGAACTTCATCGTGAACACGGGAGGCGCGACGGCGCGCGACGTGATGGATCTGATCGACCTGGCCAAACGTAAGGTGTACGAAGCATATGGCATCGAATTACAACCGGAAGTCCGCTTCCTCGGCTTCGCGTAGGCAGCCTGCGCGAAGCCGAAGCGCGTCCGGTTCCGGAAGGTCTGCGCGCCCGGGGGGCTCCGGCGCCCGTCCGCAGCCGCGCCCGTCCTCGCAAGCAGGCGCCTACCGCGCGATTCCCGGCGGGCAGCTGCCGAACCGCCGGGCGGGGCAGGCCCAGCGCCCCCTGACGTCCGTACGCGTGGGCGATCTCGACCGCGCCGACCGGGCGGCGCGCGCGCAGCGGACCTACCGGCGCCATCTCGTGCGCCTCGGCGTCGCGGCGGCGTTCGTCGTGGCGCTCCTTGCAGGCGGCATCGTGCTGTACAACTCGGACGCCTTCTCCATCGAGAGCGTTTCCGTGCAGGGGGTGGAGCACCTCACGGCCGCCGAGATGGAGCAGCTCGCGGGAGTGCCGGCCGGCACCACGCTTTTGCGCGTTGACGCCGGCGCCATCGAGTCGCGCCTGCTCATGGACGCCTGGGTGCAGGACGTGTCGGTGAATCGCCTGTTCCCGAACACGTTGGAGATCGCCGTCACGGAACGGACCATCGCCGCCGTGGTGAACGTGGCCACCGACAACGCCAGCTCCTCCCAGGATTGGGCCATCGCTTCCGACGGCATGTGGCTCATGCCCATTCCCGACCAGAATTCGGAGGCCGGCCGGAACACGAGTCCCAAGGTGTACGAAGACGCGGCTGCCGTCCTGCACATCGCCGACGTGCCCTACGGCGTCGAGCCCAAGGTGGGCACGTACTGCAGCGACTCGAACGTCAACAACGCGCTGTCCATCGTCGACGGCATGACCACCGATTTGGCCGGTCGGGTGACCACCGTGAAGGCGACGGAGACCGAGTCGACCACGCTCGTGCTCGACACCGGCGTCGAGATCGTGTTCGGCTCGGCGCAGGACATCCGGGACAAGGAGCGGGTGTGCCTCGAGATCATGCAGCAGCATCCCGACGTGGTGTACATCAACGTGCGCGTGGTGGAGAGCCCCACCTGGAGGGCTCTCTAGGAACCTGTGCGGGCGGCGCCGGGGGCCGGGCGAGGGCCCAGTCGCTCAAACAGTCCTCGCTGCGCTGCGGAACTCGCTTGGTGGGCCCTCGCCCGGCCCCCGGCGCCCGTCCTCGGCTTCCCGTTCGCTGGGAAAGTTCTACCTGGGACTCCCTGAGAACCCGTCCGGCAGCTTATTGTGAACGTGCGGTTTTCATTCTTGCAGCGCAATTTGCAAAAGGTTGATCATCGTGTACAATAACCGCACGTGAACTGTACTCCCGAAGGGAAACGCAGCATTTGAAAACGCAGCTGGTGTGGAGGATACAATGCCAAACAAAATAGGTTCCGAGCATTTGGCGGTCATCAAGGTCGTCGGCGTGGGCGGCGGCGGCACGAATGCCGTGAACCGCATGGTTGAAGCAGGGGTTCGAGGCGTCGAGTTCATCGCTGTGAACACCGACCGCCAGGCCCTGCTCATGTCGGATGCCGACAAGACGATCCACATCGGCGAGGAACTGACCCGCGGGCTCGGCGCAGGCGCGAACCCGGAGGTGGGATGCCAGGCCGCCGAAGAGAGCCGCGCGGAGATCCGCGAGGCGCTCGCCGAAGCGGACATGGTGTTCGTCACGGCCGGCGAGGGCGGCGGCACGGGAACGGGAGCCGCTCCCATCATCGCCGAGATCGCGCGCGAGGAGATAGGCGCGCTCACGGTGGGCATCGTCACGAAGCCCTTCTCGTTCGAGGGCCGCACGCGCCGCAACCAGGCCGAGCAGGGCGTCGATTTGCTGTCGCAGAAGGTCGACACGCTCATCGTCATCCCGAACGACCGCCTGCTGGAGATCGTCGACAAGAAGACGAGCATGCTCGACGCCTTCCGCATCGCCGACGACACGCTGCGCCAGGGCATCCAGGGCGTCACGGACCTCATCACCATCCCCGGCCTCATCAACCTCGACTTCGCCGACATCCGCACCGTCATGAAGGACGCGGGCACGGCCATGATGGGCATCGGCCTGGCCTCCGGCGAGAACCGCGCGCTCGAGGCGGCCCAGCAGGCTACGAACTCGAGCCTGCTGGAAACGTCCATCGCCGGCGCGTCGCGCGTTCTGTTCTCCATCGCCGGCGGTCCCGACCTCACGCTCACCGAGGTCGACGCGGCCGCCCGCGCGGTCGAGGCGTGCGCCGACGAGAACGCCAACATCATCTACGGGCAGATCATCGACGAGACCATGCAGGACGACGTGCGCATCACGGTCATCGCCACTGGTTTCAAGTCCACGTCGCCGCAGCAGTCGTCCATGGATTTCTCGGGCAAGGACCTGTTCGCCTCCACGTCGACGCTGGAGTCGGTGCAGTCCGCGCCTGCTCCCATCTCGTACTCCAGCAGCACGAGCGGTGGGAACGGCCGGTTCGCCGACGAGGACTACATTCCCGACTTCCTGAAGCGCCAGCGCTAAAGCAGCCGCTTGCATGGCATCGGTCGTGGAACTTCCAGAACCGCATCTCGACGCGCGCCTCTTCGGCGCGCGTCGCATATCGGCGCTCACCGACGAGGCCCTGTTCCAGCGCACGGGCGTGCGCGTCGCGTTCACCGGCCGCACGGGCGGCGAGAGCATGGGCCCCTTCGCCGACCTCAATCTGGGCGATCATGTGGGCGACGACTCCGCGATCGTCGCGTACAACCGGAAGCTGCTGCTGGAGGCGCTGGGCGCCGCCGACGCGGCCCTCATGACGGTGAGCCAGGTGCACGGCGACGATATCGTGGAGGTGAGCTCCGCCGACGCTCGGACGCTGGAGAAGGTTCGCGCCCGCGCGCTCAGGGGGGCCGACGGCATCCTCGTGGACGCGCCGCAAGTGGCGGCGCTTCTGTGCTTCGCCGATTGCGTGCCCGTGGTGATCGTGTCGCCCACGGGGCGCTTCTCCGTCGCGCACGCTGGGTGGCGGGGCGCGGTGGCGGGCATCGCCGGCAAGGCCGCGCGCCTCGTGGCCGCCCGCGACGCCGAGGCCCTCGGCTGCACAGCGGCCGAGGCCGCCGCCGCATGCAACGCCTACCTCGGCCCGCACATCCACGCGGAGTGCTTCGAGACGGACAAGGACGTGCGGGCGTGGTTCGCCGCGCGCTTCGGCGACGACGTCGCCCCTGACGATCGCCATGTGGACCTGTCCCGCGCCATCTCGCGCGATCTTGCCCAGGCCGGCTTGGACCCGGCGCGCGTCGTCGACGCGGGGGTATGCACGGTCTGCCAGTCGGACGAGTACTTCTCCTATCGCGCGTCGGGCGGCACGTGCGGCCGCCACGGCGCCATCGCCGTGTTGCAGAAAGGTTGACGGATCATGGGTATCGAAGAACGCTACGCGAACATCGCAGCCGAGGTGGCTGCCGTTTGCCGCGAGGCCGGACGCGACCCGCGCGAGGTGACGGTCGTCGCCGTGTCGAAGACCGTGGGCCCGGCCCAAGTGGGAAGCGCCGTTGCGGCCGGGGCGCGCGACTTCGGCGAGAACCGCCCCGACGGGCTCGTGGAGAAGGCTGCAGCGTATCCGCAGGCCAACTGGCATTTCATCGGCAACATCCAGTCGCGCCGCATCCCCGACATCGTAGGGTCGGCCGCGCTCGTGCACTCGCTTGTCGAGGAGCGCCATGCGCGCAAGATCGATGAGGCGGCCGCGGCGGCGGGCAAGGTGCAGGACGTGCTGCTCGAAGTGAACGTGTCGGGGGAGCAGAGCAAGAGCGGCCTCGCGCCGGCCGATGCGGAGGGGATGCTCGCCGTGTGCGGGGGCCTTTCCCACGTGAAGGTGCGCGGCCTCATGACGATGGCGCCGCAGGGCGACCTTCGGGCGGCGCGCGCGTGCTTCGACGAACTCGCGCATCTGTGCGACAGGCTGCGGCGCGGTTTGGACCCTGATCGGGCCGCCCTATTCAATGAGCTTTCTATGGGCATGAGCGAAGACTGGCGCGAGGGCATCGCCGCAGGCGCTACCATAGTGCGCATCGGCAGGGCCCTGTTCGACGACGCGTTCGAGGACGGCCCGCTTTCGAACTGAGCGCAGCGCACATGGCGATACGGAAACGCACCGGCGGCTCGACCGTCGGCATGAAACGAAGCAGGTGAACGATATGGAGCTGCCAAAGATCAAGAAATCGGAGCACGGTATGCTCGACGGCATCAAATCGAAGCTCGGCTTCGCCGAAGCTGATCGCGGCTACGACGAGCGCTATGAGGACGACTACGGCGAGGGCTACGGGGACTACGGCGACCTAGACGAGTACGGCCCCGACTATCGGGATGACTGCGACGACGCGGCTGCGGCCGGCTCCCGCTACGACCCCTACGCGCCCGTGACCACGCGGCCGGTCAGGACCGGCTACACCCCTGCGGCTTCGCACGGCGCGAGCGTGACGCCGCCGAAGCTCGTCTCCATCGACGACGTGCGCGCGCGCACGCAGGTGCCTGAGAGCCTGGGGCGCGATCCCTTGCCCCCGCGCCGCGTGACGCCGGCGTCTCTCGGCGCCCACCGCGGGGAGCGGACGATGGTCGACGCCTCCACGCCCGACCTGACGAACACGCCCAACGCCCGGGCGGCGGCCGCCTCGCAGCGCGAGCGCTCGGAGAGCCTGAGCTCGCTGTTCTCTTCGACGGCCGCGGCCGCGTCGACCGCGTCGGCGGTTTCCGACGGCGCGGGCACGGCGAAGAAGGCGGCTTCCGGAGCCGATGGATTCGACCCGTACGAGGCGTACGCGGGGGCAGGGGCGGCCAAGCACAGCCCCACACGCTCCATCACGGTGCTCAAGCCCGCCAGCTACGGCGAGGTCGAGCGCATCGCGAAGGCGCTCAAAGCGGGCGACGCCGTCGTGCTCGCCTTGCGCAACACGCCCGACAACCTGGCAAAGCGCATCCTCGACTTCTCGTTCGGCGTTTCGAGCGCCCTTGACGCGAGCGTGGACTGCGTTGCCGACAAGGTGTTCGTCATCACCCGCGGCGCGGCCCTCACCGACGCCGAGAAGACGGGCCTGCGCAACCAAGGGGTGCTGTAGCATGACCGGAAACGCCAAGGAGCCTGCCACATGTTGAGTTTGAAGTACCTGATCGTCTCGCTCGCCGACGCGTACAGCATGGTGCTGTTCGTCTACGTCATCATGTCGTGGCTGCCCACCGACCGCGGCATCCTGGGCGACATCTACCGCGTGCTGGGGAAGGTGTGCGAACCGTACCTCGGCCTGTTCAGGAAACTGATACCCCCTATTGGAGGTATGGTGGACGTTACTCCCATAATCGCCCTGCTTGTATTACAATTCGGGGTACGTTTACTTGTGAACCTGTTCTAGCATATATGCTCGTGGAGCTGCATGGGCAAGACGAAGGGACTACAGATGGCTATCACCTCGGCTGAAATCCACAATCAGAGCTTCTCGGTCGACCGCAGAGGCTACGACGTCGACGAAGTGGACGTGTTCCTCGAGCATGTCGCCGACGAGATCGATGACATGAACGCCCAGATCGCGCAGCTCGAAAGCCAGATGGACGACGGCAAGTTCGACGGCTTCGACAAGCCGGCGCGCATCGAGGCTCCCGCCGTGGACGACGCGGTGCTGGCGGAGAAGGACGAGCGCATCGCCGATCTCGAGCGCCAGCTCGAGGCGAAGAAGGCCGACGACAACGCCATCGCCCAGGCCCTCATCATCGCGCAGCGCTCCGCCGACGAGATCATCGCGAACGCCAACGCCCAGGCCGCCGCTTCCGTCAAGGACGCCGAGGACGAGGCGCAGCGCATCCTGGACAAGGCCGAAGCCGACAGGCAGAAGGTGCTCGACGCCATCAAGAAGCTCGAGGAGGGCCGGGAAGACGCGCGCGAGGAGTACAAGGACCTGCTCACCGACTTCATCAGCGACGCCACGCGCAAGCTCGCCGAGATCGGCGGCACGCCGCTCGCCGCTTCCGCTCCGAGCGCCCATGCCCGCTCCGTCGTCGCGGTGGAGGCTTCGTCGTCCGACCGCGTGACAGCCTCCGCGCAGGCTCCCATCAACCGCGACGGCGCGGCCGCCTACGCTGCTCCCCAGGCGACGGGCGCGGTGGTGGCCCCGGCCACTCCGAAGCCCTCCGGAGTCGAGAAGGACCTCTCCGGTTTCGGCGACGCCGACGACGCGTTCGAATTCGAGGAGATCGACTAGGTTGTTCTGCCGTTCTGCGAACGGCGGAACGGCTCGACGCTGCGAGGCCCCGAAACGCCGGTCCTCGCGCGATGCCGGAAGCTCGCGTGCCCGTGCACGCGCCACCTCCGTCATCCCGCGAATCTCGGACGTTTCGGGGCCTTTTGCCGACGTGCCAGCGCTAAACCTGCGGGTTCGCGCATTCGACCAGGAGCTGTTCCGTGTCTGAAAAGCCAGTCATCATAGCCGTCCATGTCACGCCCCGTTCGGGGCGTGACGAGGTTTCGGGGGTTCGGGCCGATGCGAACGGCTCGGACGAGGTGTGCGTGCGGGTGACGGCGGCTCCCGACGGCGGCAAGGCCAACAAAGCCGCGTGCGCGACGGTGGCGAAGGCGCTCGGCGTTCCGAAGGGCGCGGTTTCGGTGGCGGCGGGCCAGACGTCGCGGCACAAGCGCCTCGCCGTCCACGCGGACGGCGAACGCGCGGGCGCGTGGGTCGCCTCCCTTCCGCGCCTCTGACCGAAGGCCTTCCGGACGCTGCACGGAGCTCGTTGCTCCGGCGTTTCGGCTCCCTTTCAATTCCCGTGCCCGTTCGAGCTTCGTCGTCGCAGCGGACAGCTTCCTGTGCAGTTGTCGTGAAGTTTTGAAGGCGGATGTTTTCCGTTGACGACGACGTAGCGTCATCGCATATGCTCGATCGGTCGGGCAGCCCGACGCAAGACGAGGGCGCGGCTGCGATCTGCCGGCGAGCACATGAGGAGCAACCGATGATCGAGCAACGATACCTGACCGTGGGCGAGCTGGCGCGGCGCGTCGGGGTGACGGTGCGCACCATCCAGTACTACGATCAGCAGGGCCTGCTGTCGCCTTCGGCGAAAGGCCCTCAGAACCAGCGCCTGTATACCGACGCCAACGTCGAGGACCTGTGCCGCATCTTGACCTTGAAGTACCTTGGCCTGTCACTTGCCCAGATCAAGTCCGATGCGGAGCGCTGCCAGGATCCCGCTGCGGTGCAGGAGCTCGCCGACAAGCAGATGGATGCCGTCGAGGACCAGTTCCAGACCCTGTTCAGGCGCATGACCACGCTGCGCTCGCTGCGTGATGTGGCCCAGGAGGAAGACGTCGGCTGGAAGGGCATGGCCGACGCCATCGAACGCTGCCAGGACGAGGGCCGGTTCTTCTGGCGGCTCACGTGCATTCGCGACGACGCGTCCAACGAAGCGGCCGTCGAAGAGCGCGTGGCGCGCTGCGAATCCGTGTCGAGGTGGCACGAGCTGATAGCCGATACCATTCGCCTCATGCCCGCCGGCGAGCCTGTCGACAGCCCCCGCAACCGCGACCTCGCGAGACGCTATCTCGAATTGAATCTGTCCCAGGAGGCCGCGCATGCAGAGGAGAATTTCATCCTCATGGAGAACATGGCCCCGCATGCCCATGGCGACGGGTCGTTCGACGAGCTGCGCCAGGCCGTGTTCGATCATCTCGAGGCCGTTGCGTCGGCTTACCGGGGCCGCCCTGAGCCGGCCGATTGAGACCGGCTCGCACCGGTCCGGCGAAAGGCGCTTTCCATCCCTCTTCCTCGTATCGGGCCGCCTCGCCGCTTGGAGCTTCTCTGTCTGAAGGGGGCGGTGCCCCTCCAGTCCCGTATGCCCTGAAACCGAAAGGAGCCGCCCATGATCGTGTCGTGGATGACCACGAACAAGTGCAATCTCAAGTGCGTGCATTGCTACCAGGACGCCGAGGAGGCCACGGACGAGGAGCTCTCCACGGCCGAGGGGATGAGGATGATCGACGAGATAGCCCGCGCTGGCTTCAAGATCATGATCTTCTCGGGCGGCGAGCCGCTCATGCGCTCGGATATCTGCGAGCTGGTGGCGCATGCGACATCGCGCGGCCTGCGTGCCGTGTTCGGGACGAACGGCACGCTCATCACGCCCGAGGCCGCCCGCCGTCTCAAAGAGGCCGGAGCCTGCGCCATGGGCATCTCGGTGGACAGCCTCGATCCCGCCAAGCATGACGAATTCCGCGGCCTGGCGAACGCTTACGGCCTTACCATGGCAGGCATCGAGGCGTGCAAGCAGGCGGGGCTGCCATTCCAGCTCCACACGACCGTCGTCGACTGGAACCGCGACGAGGTATGCGCCATCACCGATTTCGCCGTGGACATCGGCGCTGCGGCCCACTACATCTTCTTCCTCATACCCGTGGGCCGCGGCAAGTTCATCGAAGACACGGGCCTTGAAGTGCTTGAGAACGAGGCGCTGTTGCATGACATCATGGCTAAGGCGTCCCAGGTGCCCATCGACGTGAAGCCCACCTGCGCGCCGCAGTTCACGCGCGTGGCGAAGCAGCTTGGCGTGGACACGCGCTTCTCGCGCGGCTGCTTGGCCGGCCTCACGTACTGCGTCATCGGCAGCGAAGGCATCGTGCGACCCTGCGCCTACATGACCGAGGAGGCGGGCGATGTGCGCGAGCAGCCCTTCGACGAGATCTGGAGGACGAGCCCCGTGTTCGAGAAGCTGCGCACGCAGGCCTACTCCGGTTTGTGCGGCACCTGCGACTACCGCGACGGTTGCGGCGGGTGTCGCGCTCGCGCCGCGTACTACCACGACGGCGACATCCTCGCCCAAGACGACTACTGCGCTTGGGGGTTGCGCCGTTCTGACGAACAGCGCAACTAGCCGACGGCTGCGACGCGAAGCTAGTCCCCGTAGGGGGCGGCTTCCCGTGGCATCCGATCTCGCGGGGAGGCCGAGGACTCGCGTACCGCAGTACGCTTCGCCCTCGTCCTCCCCGCGATCTCAGGCACCACGGAAACCCTCGCTGACTTTGCCAAACCAGGAATATCTCATCGGAAGGACACACGCATGACCATCATCTCCCAACGTATCGTTTCTGTCGCCGCCGCGTCCCTCGCCGCGACGATGCTGCTCGCCGGCTGCTCGGCTGCGCCTGCTGCGGGCGGCAACGAAGCGGACGCGCCGGCAACGGAAGCCCCGCAAACCGGCGCGGTCACGTTCACCGACGACACGGGCACCCAGGTCACGGTTGACAACCCGCAGCGCGTGGTGGCGTGCATGGGCAGCTTCGCGAGCACATGGGAGCTGGCGGGCGGCACGCTCGTAGGCGCGTCGGACGACGCGTTCACGCTGTCCGGCTACGAACTGAAATCTCCGGACGTGCAAAAAGTGGGCGATTTCGCGAACCTGAACCTCGAGTCCATCATCGCGCTCGAGCCCGACTTCGTCATCATGACGAGCGGCTCCGGCGGGCGCGGCGGCGATTCGAACCAGGCGGACCTCAAGGCGGCGCTCTCCGCGTCGAACATCCCGGTGGCGTGCTTCCAGGTGACGACGTTCGACGACTACCTGCGCATGCTGCGCACCTGCTGCGACGTCACGGGCTGCGACGATCTGTACGAGCAGAACGGCCAGGCCGTGTCCGACCGCATCGAAGCGGTCAAGGCCAAGGTGCCCGCAGGCGAGGCGCCTTCGGCGCTCGTGCTGACCACGTATTCGGGCGGCACCCGCGCGCAGGCGTCCTCCACGATGACGGGCGCCATGCTGGCCGATCTGGGCGCCAAGAACCTGGCCGACGAGAACCCCAGCCTGCTCAAGGACTTCAGTCTGGAGTCGATCATTGAGATGGATCCTGACTTCATCTTCGTGGTGCCCATGGGCAACGACGACGCGGCCGCCATGAAGGCGCTCGAAGACCAGACGGCGGCGAATCCCGCCTGGTCCACGCTCTCGGCGGTGCAAGACGGCCGCTACGTCGCGCTCGACCCGCACCTGTTCCAGTACAAGCCGAACGAGCGCTGGGACCAAAGCTACCAGGTGCTCTTCGACGCGCTGTACGCGTAGGGCGAAGGGCGTCCCGTGTCTGGGATCGAAGGTGAAAAGACGGTGCGGCGAAGCGGCTCTTTGAAAGCGCCGCTCGTCGCGGTCGCTTCCGTCGCCGTTCTGATGGCGGTGACGGCGGCGGGTTTCCTCGCAGGCTCGTCCTCGGTGAGTTGGGGGGACCTCGCCGCCTGGGCGACCGGCGGTGACGTGAGCGCGGCGGCGAAGAGCATCCTCGTGAACGTGCGCCTGCCGCGCGTGCTGGCAGCGCTTCTGGCGGGAGGGGCGCTGGCCGTGGCGGGCGCCATCATCCAGGCCGTGTTGGACAACCCGCTGGCCAGCCCCAACATCATCGGCATCAACTCGGGTGCCGGGCTGTTCGTGCTCGTCGCGGCCAGCGTGTTTCCCCAGGTGCTGTGGTTGCCGCCGCTTGCGGCCTTCCTGGGCGCGCTCGTCACGGCGCTCGTCATCTTCGGCATCTCGCTGGGCGCCAACACATCGAGGCTCACCGTGGTGCTGGCAGGCATCGCCATCACCACGGTGTTCGGCGCGGGCATGAACACCATCCTCATCGTGAATCCCGACGCCTACGTAGGCTCGTCGACCTTCCTCGTGGGAGGTCTGGCCGGCGTGCTCATGGACGACCTGCTGTGGCCGGCGGCCTACATCGCGGCCGGCCTTGCCGCAGCGCTGTTCGCGGCGGGCAAGCTCAACATCATGGCGCTCGGCGACGACGCGGCCCACGCGCTCGGCATGAACGTGGGCGCGTGCCGGCTGGCCATGTTGGGGCTCGCCGCCGTGCTGGCGGGCGCGGCCGTGAGCTTCGCCGGCCTGCTGGGGTTCGCGGGGCTCATCATCCCGCATCTCGTGCGGTTCTTCGTGGGCCACGACAACCGCATGGTGCTGCCGCTGTCGGCCGTGGCGGGCGCGGCGTTCGTCGTCGTGTGCGATCTTCTGGCGCGCGTGCTGTTCGCGCCGTACGAGGTGCCGGTGGGCATCCTCATGGCGTTCCTTGGCGGCCCCTTCTTCATCTACCTCATCTTGAAGAACAGGAGGGGGAGCCTTGAATAATGCGCCTGCATCCTGTGGGGCCGAGGGTCGAAAGGTCCGGCGCTCAAACAGTCCTGCTCGCACGAACAGCCCGCTGGGCTGTTCGGCTCGTGCGGAACTCGCGGCGGACCTCTCGGCCCTCGGCTCCTCGACCGCAGAGGTCGCGCAGCCCTGTGTTCCCGTCATCGAGCTGCGCGACGTGTCGTTTTCCTACGGCAAGGAGCCCTTCATCGAGGGCCTTTCGGCGACGTTTTCCCATGGCGCGGTGACCAGCGTGGTGGGGCCGAACGGGTGCGGGAAGTCCACGATGGTCAAGCTGGTCGACGGCCTCTTGCGCCCGCAGGCAGGAGAGGTGCGCATCGGCGGCGTGCCCACGCTGTCGATGAAGGCGAAGGAGCGGGCCCGCCGCGTGGCCGTGCTGGCCCAGGCCGGCCGCCCGCCGGCCATGACGGTGGAGGCGCTCGTGGCGTGCGGGCGCTACCCGTACCAGGCGCGCCAGGGAAGGCTCTCGTGCGAGGATCGCGAGCAGGTAGAGCGCGCGCTCGAGCTGGCCGGCGTCGCGCGGTTCCGCGCGCACGAACTGCGGCGGCTTTCGGGCGGCGAGCGCCAGCGCGCGTTCATCGCCATGACGCTGGCGCAGGACACCGGCCTCATCGTGCTGGACGAGCCCACCACCTACCTTGATATCCGCGCTTGCCACGAGATCATGGAGCTGGTGCGCCGTCTGAACGAAGAGGCCGGCAAGACCGTCGTCATGGTCATCCACGACCTCGACCTGGCGCTACGCTACTCCGATCGTCTTTTGGTCATGGAGCGCGGTCGCGCCACGGCGGCTGGAAGCGTAGGCGAAGTGCTGGGCACGGGTGCTATCGAGCGCGCCTTCGGGGTTGCCGTTCGGCCGCATGAAGCGGCAGAGGGGCGAGCGTACGCGCTGTTTCCAACATGACGCGAGCTTGGCGCCATGCTTTGTCGAAGCGGGAAGGGGCGCCGCCCTCCGCCTTCGACTAGTCCTCGAGCATCCGGTCGACGATGCCGTCGAGGTGCAGCTGCATGGTGTCGAAGGTTGGAACGGGAAGCTCGGCGTGCGCGTACATCAGGGGAAGCTCGGTGCATCCCAACACGACGCCTTGGACGTCCTCGTCGTCAACGAGTCGCTCGATCACGCGATCGACGAAGGCTTTTGACTCGTCCTTCACCACGCCGAATTCCAGCTCGTGGGCGATGATGCCGTCGACGGCTTTTCGTTCGCCGGCATCGGGCGCGATCGCGTCGATGCCGTGCGCGGCGAACACGGTCTTGAAGTAAGGCTGCTCCATCGTGAAACCCGTGCCCAGAAGGGCTACGCGCCGCAGCCCTTGTTTTGCGATTTCTCGGCAGGTGGGTTCGAGGATGCTCAGCATGGGGACGTGCGCCCGCTTCTGCAGCCGATCGAACACGACATGGGGCACATTCGCCGTCAGGACGATGAAGTCCGCCCGCGCCGCTTCCAGGTTGCGCACGGCTTCCATCAGATAGGATTCCAGCCGATCGAAGTCCCCGCTTCGACAATAGCCCAACATCTCGCACATGTTCACGGTGTCGATGGCGAGTTCGGGAAAGGCCCCTTCGGGGTGGCGCTTCTGGTAGCGGGATGCTATCTCGCGGTAGTAGAGCACTGTCGACTCAGGGCCGGTGCCGCCGACCATGCCGAGTTTCGCCATGCGGCCTCCTCGCGTTCGTTGCGACAGGTAGATGCGAGCGGGCCGATAAGCCGGGTTCTGTCGTTGGACGACCATTTATCTCGAACGTGCGTCGCCGCACGCCTCAAGCACGCAACCCGAACGTACGGCGGGCAACCGTGTCGCGTTCCTATTTGCGCTTGCTCCAGATGGGGTTTTCCAAGCCGCGCCGTTGCCGACGCGCTGGTGCGCTCTTACCGCACCGTTTCAGCTTTTCTCCCGTTCCTGCGCACCGAAGCGCGCGTTCGCGGGGGAGTCTTCTTTTCTGTGGCACTGTCCGTCGGGTCGCCCCGCCCAGCCGTTAGCTGGCATCTTGCCCTGTGGAGCCCGGACTTTCCTCACGCCGAAGCGCGCGATCGTCTGGCCCGCTCGCGTA